>NZ_JBHXQY010000060.1:0-39754 GCF_042716955.1 Nocardiopsis sp. NPDC058631
CGACGCAGCCGAACGAGGCATCAATCGGGTCTGCGAAGACGATCGTCTCCCCTGGTCCTTCCTTGCTCATACCGGGCTGGAGGTCCATCCTCCAATCCCACACAACTAACGAAAAACTCAGTAATCCGATGGCCGCAGGTTCGAATCCTGCCGGGTACGCCACAAAATCCCAGATCAGACTGAGTGCACCGTCCATCTTTGAGAAGCCGCCGCACTGATGGGACCAGGGTGGGACCGAGATGGGACCAGGTCCCTGTTCACGCCCCTCCCGCCCGTGCTGCGAGGGCTCCCGACGTGCCACAGCACCAACCAGACGGCCCGCTCAGTCCCCTACCGCCCCGCCTCCAGCGACACAGTGCCGGCTGGCCCCAACATCACCTTCGACAGCCGCCTTGTTGCACGGGAGTGACGGGAGGCGATCCCGGCACACATCAAGGTCTCTATCGCACCCGGCACGAGACACATCGTTGCAGGCCAGGTGTCTGCCGTGCAGGCGAAGCGATCAACTCACCCGAGAGACCTGAACAGCTACGCACCCCTTTCCGACCCTGTATTCAGAGCGCAATAACCTGCACTTGCGCCGCCTGCGATTCATCAACACGCACCTCAAAAAAGCCGGAAGCAGAGAATTCAATACGAAAGGAATCTAGTGGATCAGAAACAACAAACTTATCGACATTTGGAGCCGCCAGACTTCCAGAGAAAATCACTTGAGGAAGCAGGTCACCCTTAAAAAAACCTCGAAGAACCTGCACTTTCACAGACCCCTCCATCGGCAAGCGAACAGCAAAGGCCAGCGAACCTGGAATCAAGTGCGGAGAATCATTCGACCCATCCCACTCATCGTGATCCGCATCCTCTCGAAACCCTTCAGCTTCCAGCAAAAGGTAGGCATACTGAATCTCCTTGAGGACCTCTCCGATCACTCCATAATTCGACATCTAGGACATACCCCTGTTCATCCATTCATTGAGGATATTTCTCACCGCATTCCCCTGGCGCCGATAGCAAGTGCCACAGTGCGGGAAGGCTGTCTGTGGAGTTCCAGGTGAGATGAGCGCAGTGGGTGGCATGTGATCTGGAACCCAGTTCCCACTCTTAAGGCCTGAAGATCTAACTCCGCACGCATGACACCCAAAGCGATCTCCCGCCTCATTAATGAGATCCCGCACGCCCGGAGCCTCAATATCACCGTTCTCCAGGCTGACACCTTCTCGTGCATGCGGCCCGGGTTCAAAATACTGGCACCTCTCCCGTGCATTGTGGCTGAGAACGTCGAGGTCCCCGACCACCACGTGATAGGTGTGGATGCCCTGGACCGTCAGGTTATGGACCGTGGCCGGCTGAGTCCAGCTCTCCGTACCCGTGACCTGGACCAGAGTCCCCGCAGATGACTGCAACCACATCCCCGGCACGAGGTCGGCCGCGTCAACCCAAGCATCCAGCTCCGGCACCCAGAAGGGGTGCTCGTCCGTGGCGACGATGACGTCTCCGAGCACCATCGGCCCCGGACGCCCCAGCACATCCTCCAGTTCGCCGTCGTCCAGCTCCTGGACATCGATCTGGAAGGCAGTGTCCACCGTGATCTCGACCAGGGCCTTGGTCCCCGACCCGATGATCGTGGCCAGGACTTCGCGAGGCCCTTGCTCACCCGTCTCCGGATCCACCGCCAGGACCTGGTCACCGACCTGCACGTCCTCGATCGGTGTGTGCGATCCATCGGCCATCAGCACCAACGTGCCCGCAGCGAAACTATTGCCCTGGCAGCTGCTCCCACCGCGGCGGAACCGCCGCAGCAGGTCCTTGATCGAGCCACCACCGCGCAGTACTCGCGCCGCGGATCCGGCCGGGATCGGCCCGGTTCCGATCTCCGCCGCCAGATCCACAGCGGCCCCGCCGGCCATATAGGAGCCTGAGTTCATGTTGCCTCCGGCGCGCTCGAACGCTTCCTGTTGCGAGGGCAGACCCAACTTGGAGAACGCGTAGTTGGTGACCAGGGTCGGCGGGCTGAAGACCGCAGCGGCGTGCACCGCCCCGCCCACGAAGTTGAAGACCTTGCGCCGCTGCGGGATGTGCCGGGTGGAACGGTGCACGAAGGTCGACACCTGCTGCGCCCGACGGAAGGTGCGACGCTTGATGGTGTAGCGGATCTGGCGCACCCGCGAGGAGTTCCACACCCGCCGAATCGATGTTCGCGCCCGGTTGCGGATCCGGCTGGCCGCGCGGCGTACTCGGTTCCATGTCTTGCGCAGGAACAGCCCGTCGGGGTCAGTGAAGCTGACGGGGTTGCTGTTGGCGTAGGTGTAGCCGTGCATCTGCTGTGGATCGGAGGCGTCCGTCACCGGGTCTGCGGAGATGAAGCGCCCCAGAGCCGTGTCATAGGCACGGGCACCGATCTGTGTCAGCCCGGTCGAGGCGTCGATGGTGCCGTCCACGAATCCGCGCTCGGTCGGCCAATCTCCGGTGGAGCGGTCGCCTCCGAAAGCCGTAAAGCGTCGTTGGACGACCTCGCCGGTGGAGGCGTCCACCGCGAGTTGTCCGGTGCCGTGGTGGTCGGAGAAGAGCCAGTTGACCGTGCCGTCCGAATCACGGACGGCGATGGTGTCCTCGCCGTGGTTGTAGAACCTCAGGGCGCGCGTGACCAGCGAGGTTCGCTCGAAGTGGATCTCCATCCCTGGCAGGTACAGGGTGGAGGTGGCGCCGTCGCGGCGGATCAGACGTGACCCTTCGGCGTCATAGACATAGGAGGTCACACCGTTGTCGGCGTCGCTGACGCGGACCAGCAGGCCTTCGGCGTCCCATTCCAGACCCTGTTCGTGCGCTGGGGTGATGCGCGAGACCATGTTGCCGGCTTCGTCGAACTCGTACTGTTCCAGCCGTGCTCCGGCCGGCCCCGTCTCGTTGACCTGGGTCAGGGTGTGCGGCTGGTCCTGGCCGGCCTGCGGGTGGGCGTAGGTGCGCTTCGTAGCACCGCCGATTCCGCCGTGCTGGGTCTCGGTGACGCGGTTGCCGATGTCGTCGTAGGTGTAGGAATGCCAGTAGGGTGCCGGACCGCCGAGATTGTTCGCGTCAGGGTCGGCATCGCAAGCACTGAGGCCGGTCGCGTCGGGGGTCCAGGCTTCGGTGAGCTGGCGCATGTGGTCGTAGGTGAAGCACTGGACGTCGGCGTCGCGGTTCTCGTCTGTTGGTTCGTCGCGGATCGATAGGACATTGCCCGCGTCGTCGTAGCTGTAGTGCTGGTGCTGTAGGGACCCGGAGCCGACTCTGGGCACGACCCAGCTCTCAAGGAGACGGTTGGTGGCCTCGCTGTAGTTCCATGCCTGCCAGGTGCGATCCGAAGTACTTTCGGTACGGGCCAACGTGCGATGCACGAGATTGCCGACCTTGGAATAGTCGGCCTCGGTGAGGTAGGGGCCGTCACCGGAGATGGCGGTGACCATTCCCAGGTCGTCGTAGGTGTAGTTGATGTTCTCCTGGTCGAGCCCACCGACTCCCGGTGCGACCTGGTTCTTGATACTGCCGTCCGGGTGGTAGCGGGTGATGAATCGGTAGGTCCCGCTGAGCCCGTTCTCTTCCTCAGGGATGGTGACGGTCGTGGCCATCGCACGGTAGAGAGCGTCATAGGACAGGACGCGGCTGGTGTAGGCCTGCCCATCCGTGAACCGGGTGGAGGAGGTGAGTTGGCCCTTGGCGAGGGTGTCGTAGACCCACGCGGTACGTTGGGTGCCTTCGAGGGAGTCCTCGTACAGACCCACCTTCCGGCCCAGGTCGTCGTAGGCGTAAGCCAGGGTTTGGCCGCGTGCGTCGGTGCTGGTGGTCATCCGGTCCAGCGCATCGTAGGTGAAGGTGCTGGTACCGGTGTCAGGGTGGGTGGCCGAGAGACGGCGCCCGTTGGTGTCGTAGGTGTAGCGCCATTCGTTGCCCGCGGTGTCGGTGACGCTCTCCAGTTCGTCGCCGGGGGTGTAGGTGTAGTGGATGGCGTCGTAGTCGCCGGTGGGCTGTCGCCCGTGGTGGTGGCGCAGTTCGACCGTGTTGCCACGCAGGTCGGTGATCGTCGTGGTCCCCGTCCCGCCTTCAGGAGGCGTCATCCGGGTCTGTTCACCGTCGTACTCGGTCGTGGTACGGAACTGCTCCTCGCCCTTGGACATCTGGATCTGGTGGACAGGCCGCTCTGCACCGTCATGAACGGTCCGGGTATAGCGGGGAATCTCGTCGGCGTTGCTGGCAGCGAACAGGGTCCCGCTGGGCTCTTCCTCGTTGGGGTAGGCTTCGCGCTTCAGGACCTCCAGACCGCGTGAGTCATGGAGGACGTCGCTGATGAGCCGACCACCACCGAAGGACGGTGACTGCGTCTGGCGCACACGGAGCCATCCGTCGTGGATCTGGTACGTGGTGTTGTACTCGCCGCTGGGGTTCAGTGTGCTGCTGGTGACGTAGCTGGGCGCGTCTTTGGACAGGTGGTAGTTGAACTTCATGCTCGGCGAGAACCGGTCTTTGGGACGGTCTGCGAGCCAGACCTCGGTCAGACGGCCGAGGGGGTCATAGGCCAGGTCCGTGCGCTTGCCGTTGGCGTCGATCTCCGCGACGGTCAGGGATCGGCCGGGCTCGAGTTCGGCGACGCTGATGTGACCAGCCGGGTTGGTGGTGGTGATCGTGTTCGCTGTGCCGCCGGCCACCTGGTCGGTGTATTCGGTGGTGGTGGTGTTGCCCTCAGTGTCGGTCTGGGTCAGCTGGCGGCCGTAGGCGTCATAGGTGGAGGTTTCCGTGACCTGGTAGACCGGGTTGCCGTCCGTGTAACCGGTCAAGCGTTCCGCGGAGGTCTCCACGCCGTGGGTGGGCGTTTCTCCCACTGCCTTGCCGTCGTAGGCGGTCCGCAGATCACCGACGACATCTCGCGGACGGGACGGGGTCTTGTCGCACCCGGTGGAGACGACTTCTTCCCGCGAGGAGAGTTCCAACAGGTGTTTGGAGCTGTTGCGGTTGTAGGTGGTGCGAACGCAGATCTCGTCACCGCTCGCGGAGACATCGCCGCGATCGAAGACCTCGGTCGGCATCCCGTAGCCGTCATAGGTGGTGTCGACGCGCTGCTGTCGCCAGCTTCCGTCGGCCAAGGGTGAGTAGCTGCGTACCGAAGCCACATCGACGCGGTAGGCGTCCAGGGTTCCCCAGGAGTACGTGCGCGAGCCGGTCTTCTGGCTCCAGGGGAGAGTGATCTCCTTTTCAACGATGTCTCCACCGGGCCCGTTACGAGTCAGTGTTTCCAGCGTCTGACCGCTGTAGCGGTCGTGGTCGGTGTGTTCGACGCCTTCGGAATCGGTGACCTTGACGGTGCGCGTGCCCTCAGGTAGGTGGTCGCCGTGCATACCCCGGAAGAAGTGGTGCTCCTCCTCCGACTGGGTGCCGTCGGGCATTCCGGAGATCACTCGGACTGTTTCGTAGCCGCGCCACTGCGACCAGGTGCGTTTGTCGTCCTTGGTGAATCCGTCCGCGTCCATGTACCGCCAGGCGGCATCGCCCCGGTAGTCGTATGTGGTGGTCACGTCCGGTTGGTCGGTGACCAGGTCGATCTCCTTGACCTGCGTGACGACGTACTTGTGGAACCAGTCGGTGATGTCGTCATCTCCCCGCCCGCTGGGAACCCATTCCACCGGGTAGCAGCGCCGGGTGTTGGTGTGCGGTGTGGGTGTGGACCCGGCCGTGCAGTCGGGATCTGAATAGGTGACGTCGAGTTGGCCGCCGGTCTCGGTGTACACGGCGCTGACTCGCCACTTGTTGAGAGGGGCCACACCATCGCTCGTGGAGTCGACCCTGTTGGGCATCGGTGTGCCCGTGAACGTCAGTGCGGGGTTGTCCGCCTCGCCGCCGACGTGCCCGGTGTGGGTGATCGAGTCCAGCCACAGTGTCGGATCGGTTCCGTCCCCTGGCTCTGGAAAGCCGTGGGCGAAGGCCCAGGAGTCGACGGTGGAGTAGTCCGATCCGTCGTGGAACTGCGCGCTGACCTTGGTCAGTCTCTTGGTGGTGAAGAACGTGGGCGAGAGCTGGTCGGTGCATTTGGTGCCGGCCTTGCAGTCCCTGTCGAGTGGGACGTCAGGCCAGTGCTCGGCGTTGTCCTTGTTGCGTTTGTCAGCCGCGCAGTCGAAGGAGTCGGTGGTCAGGCAGCGTTCGGAGACGGTGAAGTTCACCCGGGCCGGAGCTGTGGCGAAAAGGAGGGGCCCGGCGGAAGGGATGACGCCGGCGTCATGGTCAGGGTGTGTGGGGCGCCCGCGCCCCCACACCCCGGGCCCCGCCCGCCCTACGCGAAGATGACTACCCACTTGGGTATAAGTCTGGACACACGGTGGACCACCTGAGTAGCCCACGACCTGCACTTATGCAGACAGAGGGGGGATCCAAGAGTGTGGATGGGTCGCTGGACCGGCCGTTGGGCTACCTGTTGGACCCCTGCTCACATCGCTCTCACTCGGGGTTCACACCCCAAGACCACTCCCAAAAAGCGTGACGAAAAAGCGCAGTGGCTTTTACCTCAAAGCTGACCAACTACTGTTCCTGCGTCTGCTTGACGAGGGCTCGGGCTCAGAGGCGGTCTCGGCGTCGCCACCATTGTCAGGAACGCCGGGACGGCTACCGGAGGAATGGGCGCTGACCTCGCAGTCCGAGTCCTCACAGCCGATACCGGACCAGAAGTTCGGGCTGGCGTCCGTGTACGTCGTCGACACTGTGAATACCAGGGCCACCGCTCCCGACACCAATACAGCCGACCGGGCGCACCACGTCGTCAGCATGCCCTGTGGTCCCCCGTCCGCAGCTCCTCCGCCTCCAGCTCCCGGCATCGGGTGCAGGCACACTGTGGCCCTGATCAGCCAGAGTCCGTTACGCGCTGGGCCCTCGTGCCCAATGACCGGCCAGCCGGGGTCGTCCCCGCGGTCCTCGATCCACACGTTTCGTGGTGGGGCGTCGGAGTCGACGTCCACGACCTCGGGGACAGCTCGGGTGCCCCGAAGCCTCGACGCCAGTGAGCATCTGCCTGGTGAGTTCGAGTGCTTGCCCGGACGCGAACAAGGCAAGGTCAGGGTGCCCAGTGGCACCCTCGTGAGACTCCTTGACGACTGTGTCCTATATACCGCAATACGCATCGAACGCGAGTTCCTCCGGGTAGGGTTCTGGTTCCGCTCGAAGTGTGGGAATCGGCCTCGGCGCCGGATCGACCTGCGTGCCATCATCTTCCGCGCTGCCCGCTCCGAGCGCCACCGCCTCCCGACTATCCGACACGTCACGGGCGTACGAACACACCATCGCCTTTCGACGTCGTGCTCCTGAACTGCGCTAACACCGAGACAGCGTCAAGCGAGCCGGGGTGGCACCGACCGTGGACACGGTCAACACCACCCCGGCAACGCCCTTACCCCTCAGGTCGTGATCGCCTGCCAGCGCCGCACAAGGCACGCCAGCTCGACGAACTCATCCTCACCCCCACCCTCCGGCTCAGGCTGTCGTGCTGACGCCGAACCTCGACCACCAGGCGCTTGTCCTCCACGGTTCGCTTGCCCTGGTCCGCTGGTGTGCGCGCGGACAGCATGGTCCTCGTGCCGGGTGAGGTAGGGACGCACTCCGTCCTCGTCCACGCACCACCCACGCGGCATCGTGTACGGCTCCCGCTGCGGCGGCAGCGCGGTTGGAGGCGCACTCGTGCGTTCTTCTCCGGTTCGAGGTCGTGGGACCGCCACCCGCACCTCGCCCCCAGGCCATCCCGAGAGGGGTTCGCGACCCGTTGGTACACGCCGCGCGGGCAGCGGTTGACGGACCTCGGCCACCAGCTGTGTGCTCCGGCAGGTGGGGCTGCAGAACACGGCAGCGAGCACCGCCCCGAGCATCCAGCGAAGCTGTTCGCCCCACCCTTGGCGGCGTTTGCGGTGCCGCCCGTTATGCTTCTCCACGATCTCCTCCTGCGCTATCAGGTGGGAATCACGCCCCGTGCCGGTGTTCGCCGCACCGGCTCGGGGCACCCCCGTTGTCATGTTTTTCAGCGGATCTGTGAGCAAGGCCGGTTCTCTCGGCACGTGGTCGCGGGGTGAGTGTCAATGGCTCCGGAGTCGTACGCCCCCGAAGCTGCGCTTCTCACCCGCGCCTCCACGCAATTAGACAGAAAACATCTCAAACCCCACAAAACGGGTTCCTTTTCCCATTGGGGCTGGTCGATCTTCCCTTGGGTGGACGAGAACCTTCAACCCCGTACCGACAGAAAAGTCACCGCACCCAGAGAATTGACCCGACCCTGGTCAGAGATGGTCTACGTCGATCCGAGAGGTCGCCAGGTAGCTCATGCCGGTGACCGACAGTTCCCCTGCTGCGGCGGGACGGGCGCGGATGGCGGGGTAGCTGGTCGCACTGGATTCGTCGACGCTCCGGTATGGGATGGAATCCACCTGTTTTTCGTACACGGATTGACCTCGATTACCAGCTCTGCGGAAGTCCAGACCGAACCCGAACAAGGTGACCTCAAGCGAATAACTCCGAATTGTGAGGTAATGCCTCGCCCTGCAAGGCGGGCGAGGCCCTTGATGTTGATCACCACTGCGAGGGATGCCTCTTCTTGAAGTCAGAGGCCAACGTGCGGGCTTCTGACAGCACTTGGTTGAAACGGCACCGACTCCGCCCTGCCGAGTACCTCGAGCACATGGTCAAGGTGCTTGCGCGGGAAGAAGAGGTGCGTGTCCCTGGTGCGCGCCGGTCCACCGTAGACGTCCGGCATGACCGGGCGCACGCAGAGCCAGGACGCTTCTCTGCCCCACTCGCTCATGGCGATACTGAGCTCTCGGTCCGCCCCGAGGAGGGTGATCAGGTGCTCGGCAGGAGACGGTGGCAGCTTGAGCCACACGCGGTCGGCGTAGAAGGCGCTCCACCGCGCGTCTCCGGGAGGCATCCCCGGGCCCGAATCCTGGAGGGATTCGCCGAAGTTCTGACAGCTGGCCTTGGTGTTCAGCCCGAGGGACCAGAGGCGAAGGATCAGCGGAACGAGTTCACGGTCGATCGGAACGCGGACCCCACGGGGTGTCCGAAGCGACTGGGTCTCGTGGGTCTGCAAGGGGACGCTCATGATGGTTCCCGGAGGTGTCGTGGTCCTGCATGACGGAGATCGCCCAGAGCCGGACGGCCGCGATGTGATGGCGTTGCAGGCCCACATACGGATCCGGCCGGATCAGTAGCGTGGGGGCACCGTGCGAGGCTCGCTCCGTGGCCCAGTCGTAGTCCGGCGGCGCGAAGTCGTCGTCGATCCAGGCGACGGGCGTGTTCTTGAGCCAGCTGGCTACCGGGTCGCGTTTCCAGAGGTAGCCGTGCGGGTGGGGGGTCGAAATGTCAGGCGTGCCCAGTTCGATGTGTGGGAAGTGGGGCATGCCCACACACGGCGCGATCAGGAGATTGGCCTCGGCTCCCCAGCTCGTCGCCCAAAGCGGTTGTACCAGGCCAGCGGAGTACAGGGATTTGACCGTCGCCCCGTGGTGCGGGTTGAGCCAGACCGGCACTCCTTGATGGCCCCTGAAGTCGACCCGGTGCGGACGGTACTCCGGTGGCACGGAACCGCCGGGGCCGGGGAACGGGTTGAGGACTCCGTCGACGTCGATCAGTAGATACGGGGGGTTGCCTGCCATGGGATCGCCCTCCAGGGCTCAGATGTTGAGAAGCCGTGCCGCGTCGTGGGTGTGGCGCCGGACCACGTTCGTGTAGGCGGGATCAGCGGAGACGTCGCCAATCCAGACCAGGGCCTGGGCGAGGAACCATTCCAGGACCCACACCCTGTGCCAGCCGAGCGCCCAGTCCTGCGGCTTCAGACCACCACGACGCGTGAGCGCGCCGGCGCTGCCTCCTGCCTCGACGTAGGCCTCCAGGAGCGCACGCGTCCGGTTGGGGTCGGGTGCCTCTACGGTTCCGTGCCAGGAGGCGAGGTCGAGAAGGCCAGGCCCGTGGAAGGCGCGGGCGAGGTCGTAGAGGCGGACACGGCTCTCGCGCACGTGCAGGCTCTCGGGGTGGAACTCCGAGTGGACCCATCCGTAGGGTGCGGTCGTCGCGCCCTCAGCTCGCTGGGGGGCCGCACGGTCGATGTCGCGCAGCGCCTCCCTGATGTCGTCGGCGTCGGACCACCGGCCCTGTGCGTTCAGCAGGTCCAGGGTGCGCATCGCTCTCTGAGGGAGCGATGCCAGCCACGTGCTGTCGGCCGGGGGAAGGTGGGGCGGGACCGCCGCGGCGTGGAGCTGGACCGCTGCGGTGACGCCGTCTGCGTCCGTGGCCTCCCGATCTGGTTCGCCCAGGTCGTCCATCAGCATCGCCAGGATGGTTCCTGAACGCAAGGATTCGACCAGGCGGGGAACGCTGACGCCCGCCTGCCAGGCGGCGGTCAGCGCCTCGTGTTCGTGTGTGAAGGGTTCGGTGGCGCACTTGAAGACAAGGGTGGTCCCGTCCGTCAGGACCAGGCGCTCCACGTGTGAGAGCTCCCAGCTGTGAAGCACCTTCGCCTCGACGAGGTTCCCGCTCATCCCAGCCGAAGCGAGTAGTTCACCGCGCTTGTCGTCGATATCGGTTTGACGCACGTGTTGCTCCTTGTGTCGGGGCGGGGCCCTCCGTGGATGGACGGAGAGCCCCGTCAGAGGGGGAAAGGGTCAGGAGCGCTCTCCGTAGGACTGGACCGTTGTGAGCCAGGTGTCCCGGAAGGTGTCGAGCTCCTCGCGGAAGCGCTTCATGTCCGTGCCGTAGGGCGCCACGACTCCGCCGCGCCTGTCGGGGGCGGACTGGCAGCCGTGCACCAGGCGCCCGCCCAGCGCGGCGTGGGCCTTGACGCCCTCGATACGCCGGTACTCGTTGAACCAGGCACCGTGGAAGACCTCGTCCAGCAGCTCGGTCGTGGGCTCGTCCAGGTCGTAGATGACCTGTGCGGTGTCCGCGAAGAACCAGGTGGGGCCGACGATGCTGATGTGGCCGTTGTCCTCGACCTTGTTCAAGGCGGTGAAGGTGGAGACCTCCGCGAGCATCCGCAGGTGGTCCGCGGTGACCCCGTCGATGCCCAGCGACGCCAGGTGCTCCTCGCGGAAGAGGTAGCTGTAGACCTGCCAGGCGATGTGCAGGACCTCGGCCGGGTCGTGGGTGGTGCGGGCGTTCTGGGCGCTGTACTCCAGGGCGATCTGTTCGATGGCCGACTCGGAGGTCTCGTCGGCGGGGAGGAGCTCGGTCGTGACCTTGTCCCAGTTGATCACGCGCCAGGTGTCGGACTCCAGGCGAAAGAAGTACTTCTCGGGGTCGATGGTGACCGTGTTGTCCTCGACCGACATCCCGGTGATGCGGTTCCAGCGGGGGTCGAAGCGGTGGCCGGGGATGCTCAGGCTTGTCGTGGCCAGCGTGATGGACATGGAGTGGTTCCTCTCTCAGGGTTCTTTGTGGAAGGGGTGTTGGACTGGGCCACGGCCGGATCAGGGCCGCCGTCCAGAGCTGTGGGGCAGGGGGCGCCTTGTTGTCACCGGCAGGTGTTCAGCCCACCGCTTGTCGCTCTCACCGCAGCGCCGATCGCGAGATGGCGGCCCACACTGTGAGGGGTGACCCCTGGACGCCCAGGAATCCCCAGCGGCGGCCGAGTCGCTCCACCAAGGCGAGGCCACGCCCGTTCTCCAAGCCGGGGTCCATCGGACGCACGCGGGGGACGGAGGGGACCGCACCATGCCGGGGGCCGGCGTCCTCGACGGCGAGGCGGATCACATCGGTGTCGAGGTAGGCGATCGTGACCGTGAAGTAGCCGTTCTGGCCCGATGCCGTGTGCCTCAGAGCGTTGGTCACCAGTTCGGAGAGCACCAGTTCGATGACGTCGGCTTCTCCACGCGAGAGACCGGTGACCGTCCTCGCCCAGCGGCGGGCCTCACGGACCTGCGTCGGTGTGTGCCCGAATCTCGCGGCATGACGGCGATAGGCTCCGCCCAGTTGGGGCATCGTGGAGTACCCGGGCACCCGGTGGGGCAGCGCCGGTGTCACCTCGGCATCCGCGCAGTCGTCCTGTTGGGGTGCGTTCATGGTGTTCATCCGTGTTGCGGTCTTCATCCGCGCCTCGATCTTCTGACCCGTACCGCACGAGTCCTGGGGTGTGCCCTTCCGGCACCTCCCATCGAACACCGAGAGCAACCACAGGTCACGGGGCGTACGGACATGCTTTCTATGCCACCCGCGACGGCCCTGAACTGGCGTTTTCCCGATGGCAAACGCGTTTCCATGTCAGACCGGTGAGTGCGCGCGACGAAGTGCCGGTTACAGGCTTTGCGGTTTCGGGCAATCTGGATACCGACGCCTGAGGAGAGCTGCATGAAGTGGACGAAATCCCAGCTCCGGAAACTGCGCGAGCAAATGCGCGAGCAGGATCGCACGAACGATGAGATCGCCGACGAAATCCGTATCCGCTGCGGGTGCTCGCCGTTGGCCGCTTATCGCCACATGCGTGGGTGGAGCCAGGCTGAGGCGACCGAGCGGTATCGCGGTTCCGCTGGCGGGTTGCCGCTGGACCAGGCGGGACTCAGCCGCCTGGAGCTCTGGCCCGAGGTGGGCGGGCGGGCACCACAGGCGACACAGGTCGTCGCTCTGGCGACGCTCTACGGCACCTCCCCACGGAGACTGCTGTCCCCCGAGGGGTTCGACAAGCTGAGCGGGCACGAGCGCAATGTCCTCAAACGGATCGGAAACCAGCTCACTTCCACTGGAGCAACCCAGACAAGCACGGAACAGGCATATTTCTCCGTCAACGAAGAAACCAGAACGCTACCGCCAGAAAGGCAGATCGAGATGGCCGCGAAACGCGCGATGAGGTTCGGAGCGATGGCGGAGGGGACGAATGTGGGGGTGGAGACCCTCCAGGAGCTCTTCGCGGAGGTGTCCAGGCTGGCAAAGGCCTATCCCCGTGCTCCCCTCCACGAGGTCCTGGGAGACCTGGTCGAGGCCCAGGACGTGGCGTTCATGCTGTTGGAGGGGCGGCAGCGTCCCAACCAGACCAGGGACCTGTACCTTCTGAGCGGCCTGTTGAGCATCATGCTCGCCAAGGCCAGTCATGACCTCGGTGATCCGCACGCCGCGATGAAGCAGGCCCGGACCGCGTTCATCTGCGCCGACAACGCCGATCACGACGGGCTGCGTGTCCGGGTGCGCGCCCAGCAGAGCTTGATGGCCTACTGGGCGGGGTGGCCTACCGAAGCCGCCCGGTACGCGGAACTGGCTCGCGATCTGGCCACCGAGCGCACCGGCACGGCCGCCATCTGGCTGATGTCCCAAAGCGCCCGCACGTGGGCCTCGCTGGGCAGCGCGGAACGCGCGCTCAACGACCTCCAGGCAGCCACGGCCCTGCGCGAAGGACTGCGCGGCGACGACCTGGACGAGCTCGGCGGTCTGATGCGCTTCGCGCACTGCCGCCAGCTCTACTACGGAGCCGAGACGCAGATCTGGATCCCCGGACGTGAGGAACAGGCCCAGCAGGTCGCGCAGGAGGCCGTCGGTCTCTATGAGGCCGCTGACGCGGAGGGGTCCGACGACTGGGCCTACCAGGACGAGGCCGGGGCACGCGCCGACCTCAGCTATGCCCGGGTCTGCCTGGGAGAGATCGAGGGTGCCACACAGGCCCTTGAACCGGTCCTGGGCCTGCCCGCCACGAAGCGGGTGTCCGGCGTGGTGAACAGCGTCATGCGCGTGCACGGCGCCCTACGCGGCCCGGACTACACCGGAAGCAAGGCCGTAGCCCGGCTCCGCCAGGAGATCGAGGCCTACAGCCGCACTCCCGCCTCGGCTCTGACCTCTGGCCGCTAGCCTGCCGCACATGCACCCAGTCGAACTCTCCAGCGCCAGGCTCGCCCTCCGGGAACTGCGGCCCACCGACGTCGAGGACCTGCTCCGGGTCTACGGAGACGCGGAGGCGGTGAGGCACCTTTCCTTCACCCCGCGCACCAGGCAGCAGTGCGCGGCCATCGTGGAGGCCGCGATGACCGATTCCGAGCGGGAGAACAGGGGCGTCTACATGCTCGCTGTCGCGCGGGAGGGCCGTCTCGTCGGTAGCGCCCGCTTGGCCGTGGACGAGCGCCCCCACAGCGCACAGATCGGTTTCGCCCTGCGGCCGGACCTGTGGGGGCAGGGGTTCGGTAGTGAACTCGTCCAGCTCCTGCTCCGGTTCGGCTTCGACGAGCTGGGGCTCAAGCGGATATGGGGCGCCCGTTCTCCGGAGAACCAGGCCTCCGAGCGCGTCATGCTCCGGGCCGGGATGGTGGAGGAGGGACGGATCCGGCGGCACCTGTGGACCCGGGACGCCTGGCGCGACTCCATCGTTCACTCGATCCTGGACGACGAGTGGACACCGAACCCGGTAACGCGCAAACCATAGGTCCCATCCCAAGTGCAGGTAACAGTCCAGATGACGGGAGGCGATCCCGGCGCTCACCGCTGTCTCCCCCGGACCTGAGCCTCTCGCACACCGCGATCAGCAACCCCCTCACCTTGCTGTCAGATCAGTGCAACGACGGCTCCTGACTCCAGGCGCGAGCGCCAATGAACAGAGCGTCATCGCCCACCACGAAGGTCTCCAGCTCATCCCTGCCCTGGCCGATGCGGACGTGTTCGGCGCTGTCGAAGGCACTGGTCCGCGCGCGGAGCCGGACCGGGTCGGCTGCGTTCAGGACACGCAGCCGCCACGGTGCTCCTGCCTCCTGGGCGGGTACGGCCAGGTGCACCATGGCGCAGGCATCATGACGGGAACGCATGCCGGTGTGTCCAGCCGTGTAGGAGACCATGCGCAGCTCAGCCTGCTCCGATAAACCGGTGACCCGCCGAGCAGGCCCGAGGGTGGCCGGAACGGCTCCCCCCGCGGCCAGGTCATCACGTATCCCGCGAGTCAGTTCCTCAGCCTCCGGAACGCCCTTGAGGAGCATCTTCCAGTCCGGTGCCAGGTCGGTTCCGCCGCGCCGAAGCCAGGTGACCACCAGGGAGCGGAAGGCGGCCTCACGCCGCCGTCGGGGAAGTGCTCCCGCCTCCAGGATGTCGCGTCCGGCCCCGTGCAGGGCACGACAATACGCCTCCACCGGGATGCGCGTGACCTCGCCGGGATAGCGGACCGAGCGGATCCGCATCATCGCCCAAAGCAGGAAGGTCGCCGCTCCCCGGGCGAAACCCTCCACCGTTCCTTCCTGCGGCGGATGCTCGACCCGTGACCCCGCCTGGCGGGGCGGGATCTGCATGTCAGCGCGGCGACCGGAACCCGACAGGTGCCAGAAGGAGTCCTGGAGTCGCAGCGAAGCACCCCGTGCCCGCAGTACTCCCCCTGAGCCCAGACCGATGGTCACCCCTCGCCCATCGGAGCCCAGGCTCACCCCGAGGGCCGCGCCTGTGTCGACGTCCACCTCGTTCACCTCATCCAGGTGCACCTCCAGCGTGGGAGGAAACCCCGGTGTGCTCGTGCCGTGGTCGTAGGAGCGGACGAGTTCCAGGGTGAGGAACCCGTCGAGCCGGGTGCAGGCACGTTCGAGCTGAAGGTGGCGGACAGCGGAGGCGCCCAGAAGGTAGTCATCGGCCAGGTCGGTCAGTGTCTGCGGCGTCCAGCGGTAGTACACCGGGCGGACCGTGCCCCGGTAGTCGCGGTAGGGCTTGTTGGAAAGCGCGGGTGGGGGCTGGACCAGCGCGTCGATCCGGTGGCCGGCGATCGCGCCCTGCCCCACCATCCAGTCCCAGCGGGTCGGTCTCAGGCGCGCCATCCACTCCAGGGCAGCTCGAGCACGCCGTTCCCGTGCGCGAGGGGTTCGGCCCGTCGCAGCACGCAACAGGGGGAAGGTGTTGTTGTCCCAGGCGTCAGAGACGGTCCTGATGGTTTCCCGGTCGAAGGTACGTGCGTCGCGGGCAGCATCAGCGATCTGGGCCAGGGAACGGTCCAGCAAAGCGGCCAACGCGGCCAGGGATGGTTCAGCGGGGTCAGGGGGTGCGCTCACAACCGAGAACCCTGGCACAAGACCACGGTGGGAACATCAGCCGGTGGTGCAGGAAAGAACCACGACCTCGCGCACCAGCGGGAACAATTCACGGGTACCTCGAGAGGTGCCATCGGACGCCGCCAAGGGCCGGTGTGTGCTCCGATTGTGCTCCGCAGTTCCGGACTGGCACGACACCGGCCGACACCTCTTGACACGAAACGATGGCGGTGATCGGATGGATAGGGACGAAACGGCACCCTGTGGCACGTAGAGACACGAAAGCGCCGGACTTCTAATCCGATGGTCGATGGTCGATGGTCGGCGTGGAAATCCGGAAGCAGGTCGCTGACCATGTCTGCGGCAGCACCGACCGGGAACCCGATCTTTGAGCGGGGCGCCCCCCGAACTCCCGACCCCCACGAAACTCCCCCAGCAGACTTCTCCGAGCTGGACGGAGTCCCGGCGCCCCGGCCTCCCCCGCGGAGCATCTGACCAATCCCTCAGCGGAAGGTCGACGTGAGGTCGGCGAGGAGCGCCCTGGTGCCCGCACTCGGTCGTGCTCGCATGGCCTTGAACCGGTCGGCGAGGTCCTGGTAGGTGCGCTCGACAGCGTCCAGGCGGCCCAGGCCCGCCTGAGCCCTCATGAGTTCCTGGTGGACGGGCTGGGGCCCACGAGCTGGCGGCATTGCGCCGCATCGGCACCGCGGTCGAGGCCGCCATCAACCGCGAAAGACCCGGCCCTGGCTCCGCGGCACCGACACCGCCCGGGACGTCCACGTCGTAGTCGTGCGCAGCCGGGCGCGTACGGTTTCCGCGCGACGGGCCGACGGCCGGGCGTCGGTTCGAGGCGGTTCCCGCCACCAGTGACACCACGCCATGTCCTCGTGCGAGGCCGTGTCACGGCGAAACGGTGACGCGGCGACACCGACCGGCGCGCGACGACGGCTTGACGTGTCGGACAGCACGGGCAAGATGCACGACGACCTCATCGACGCCGTGGGCATCTCCGACCTGACGAACTACCTGCGGACCCAGCCCGAGTCCGTCCGCCCGGGCCTGGTCGACAACTTCTACCGCCACGTGGGCGACCCGGCCGTCCCGGAACAGGAGGCGGACATGCTCCCCCGCTCCCCGATCGCCCGGATCAACCAGATCCGCACGCCGCTGCTGGTGACCCAGGGCGCCAACGACGTCCGTGTGGCGAAGGCCGAGTCCGACAACATCGTCGGGTCCCTGCGCCCACGCGGTGTCGACGTCGGGGGCGGGCGCGTTCCACCCCTGGTCGGCGGACAGGCGCGCGACCTTCTTCGAGGTCGGGTGGAGGTATCGCTCAGGCGGGCATTTTGAGAGCTCCGGCGTGCACCGCCCAGTTGGAGCCGACAGCGCTCGGCATGGTCGGCGAGGACAGCAGCACTATCGCCCGGGCGATCTCCGAGGGGTCGATCAGCCTGCCGGTGACCAGACCGGCCTGTTGGGGGAGCGCCTCCAGGACGGAGGCCTCATCGACGCCCAGAGCCGCGGCCGCGTGGGCCACAAAACCGTCCTCGCCCACCAGCAGATCGGTCCGGGTAGCCGAGGGTGTGACCACGTTGACCCGTACGCCCTTGGGTGCCACGTTCTCGGCGAGCCCCCGGGAGAACGCGTTGAGAGCCGCCTTGGCGCTCGAGTAGGGCAGGGGCGCCGCATGTGGCTGGAGGGCGGATTCGGAGCTGACATTGATCACGGCTCCACGCGCCTCGATGAGAGCCGGTAGCGCGGCGCGGGTCACGCGGATGGCGGCGTGCAGGTTCAACGCGAAGATCCTGTCCCAGTCCTCCTCCTCGCCGGTGAAGGGGTCGGCACGCGCCTCTTCGGAGATGGAGCCCCCGCCCGCGTTGTTGACGAGGACGTCCAGTCGGGGATCGGCGTCGAGGGCGGTCTCGATCATGCGCCGGGGAGCGTCCGGACGGGAAAGATCGGCGGGGATGAAGGTCGCACCGGTTGCTTCGAGCTCCGGGGAGCTTCGACGTGACACGGCAGTGACGGATGCGCCCTCGGCGGCAAGTGCTTTGACCGTGGCGAGGCCGATGCCCTTGCTCGCGCCGGTGACCAGCGCGCGCTTGCCGGAAAGTTGCAGGTCCATGAGTGTGTCTCCAGTCGGTTCGATGACGGGGAACGCCGCCCAGATCGGCTCGGCGGTGTAGCGGGCAAGCCTAAAATGGTGAACCCGCTCCACTTGAGAGACTGTAACATGTGGAGAGGTAGCTCCACTTTCTGAACGGAGGAACGATGGACCAGCCAAAGCCGCCGCCTCGGCCGCTGCGAGCCGATGCCGAGCGGAACAGGAAGCTGATCCTCGAGACCGCCTACGAGGCGTTCGCGGACGAGGGCGTCGATATCTCCCTGGCGGAGATCGCCCGGCGGGCGGGCGTCGGCTTCGCGACGGTTCAACGCCGGTTCCCCACCAAGGACGCCCTCGTCACGGAAGTCGTGCGGGGCCAGCTCGCGCACATCGGTCAGGATCCCGCACAGGGCCTCGACGCCTGGCAGGCGTTCACCGCGCCGATTCTGGAATGCTGCGAGCACCAAGTGAAGGAACCCGGTCTGGCCGGGTCCATCGCGCAGATCCTGTCCTCCGCATCCGAGCCGTCGGTCCGCGAACCGATCCTCGACGCCCTCGTTCCGTTGGTGACACGCGCACAAGCCGACGGCGCCCTGCGAGACGACGTGTGTGTCGATGACGTGCTGCTGATCCTCAAGGCGAATGCCGGGGTCATCGCCAACTCCCCCGGGAAGGAGGCGGAGGCGTCGCGACGATTCGTCGCACTGGCGCTGCGTAGCCTGCGACCGTGAGGCGGCTGCGGCGGACAGGCACAGCAGGTTCAAGAGCTGAGCACGTCGGGTGGGCGCAGCAGGAGCCTTCGGATGGCGAGGCCGGCTGGCCGTGTTCCTGCGGTGTCAGCCCTCAGCGAACCCTTCGTGTCCGGAGGCTGTCCATGACGGCGTCGAGCATCGGCCTGGTTGCGTCGATCACGGGCATAGCCCTGCCCGAAAACGGCAGGGCCCCTCAATCCGTGTCTGGCTCGATGGACGGGGTTTACGCCCCACGGGTCGTGAAAGCGGCTCGGGCAGCGGGGGCCGTGCGGACGAGGGTGTCGTAGGTGTGCGTGGTGCGTTGCAGCTCCACGCCGAGCCCGCGCGCCCAGGCGTCGAGATCCTCCTGGACGGTGGGTCCGTCGCGGTCGTCGTCCACGGTCATCTCCAGTTCGAGGAACGCGCCTGCGTGCTCGACCATGTCCACGCAGACCAGGATCTGACCCGCGGACCCCACTCGGCGGTGCTTGACGATGCGCACGCTGGGGACGTATCCCATCTGCAGCACGGCGGCGTGCATCTGCTCGCGGTCGGAGACGACCGACTCGAACTCGGTGCACTCCATCGTGTTCGCCAACGGCGTCTTGGTGGTGAATACGTGCAGGCTCCCCTGGGTGCGCAGGCGGCAGAAGGTCCGACCGGCCTTGGGCATGCCCGGCTCCCAGCCAGCGGGGGCGTAGGCCTGGTCGTCCTGGAGCACCGCCTCACCCACCTCCACCCCGGCCTCCCGGAGGGCAGCCAGGAGCGCGCCGAGGTCCCCCACCCGGTACTTGGTCTCGATCTCCCGCATCAGACGCCCCTCGGCTCTCGGATCAATCGTGCTCCAGGAGCGTACCGAGGCACACCAGCCGCGCACGGCTATTCCCAAAGCCCGTCGTTCCAGAGGCTCTGGGGAGGTTCACATCTTCCCCTGTGTCCCCTCATGCGGTCGACCGGTCCCGGGGAGGTTCAGTGCGAGCGATGGTGGATTCCAGGCCGGCACGGATCCGGTCCATGGTCTGGGTGAAGGCCTCGTCGATGTCGATGCCGAGTTTGTCGGCCAGGACGAAGGTCCACCACATCGACTCGGCGAGCTTGTGCTCCAGCTCGGCGCGCGGGTCGCCGTCGATGCCCCAGGTGCCGTCGTTGGCGAGCAGCAGGCGTCCGATGTAGCCGACGTCGTTGGCGAAGCCGATCTGCAGCTCGTGCAACGACCATGTCTTCCCGTTGAATCGCTCCTCCAGGATCTCGTAGAGGGAGCGGACGGCGAGTGCTTGCTCGCGGGCGGCGGCGAGCGACGGCGTGGAATCAGGCATGGATGTTCTCCTTCGAGGTGACGGGATGGGAATCGATGGTGGGGACTGTCGCCGAAGGCGGCGTAGATGCTCGGCTTGTTGGTGCCCACCGCCGTGGCCGGCTCGGTCGGGCTCGCGCCCTCGAAGCCGTGGCGCCAGAACACCTCCGCGGCGGCATCCAGCGCGTACTCGACGTCGAATGCGCGAGGCCTGCCCGCTGCCGCCATGATCGCCTCATCGACAGCGAGCAGGCGATCGACGTCGTCGTCCGTGAACTTCTCGGCAGCACCGTAGAGCCCGTACGCCGCGTCGGACACCACGTGGTCGAT
The DNA here is from genome assembly GCF_042716955.1 of Nocardiopsis sp. NPDC058631. Classification (NCBI taxonomy): domain Bacteria; kingdom Bacillati; phylum Actinomycetota; class Actinomycetes; order Streptosporangiales; family Nocardiopsidaceae; genus Nocardiopsis; species Nocardiopsis sp. NPDC058631. The sequence goes on from NZ_JBHXQY010000060.1 coordinate 20,419, forward strand.
GCGCCCGAACTCGTCAAACGCGTTGTCGGCGACCTGACGTGGCCCCGCCGTGTCCGTGACGTCAACGTCACCGACCCACAGGCGGTCGCCATGTACGCCCTTCAGATCGTCCGGCCGGGAGCGCCCACGTACCGTCGCGGTGAGACCCGGTGACCATCGCCCAGGAGAGCCTCGGTGAGTGATCTCCCGAGGCCCGAGGAGGCTCCTGTGACGAGCTGGGCGTCTTCTGCCGTTGCCGTCATTCTGACGTTCCTCGAATCCGTGTTTCTACGATGGTCAGATGGACACCGGGAATTTCCATGGCGAGGCGATCACCTTTAGAGATCGGCGATATGGGTGTCTGCGACCGACGTCGCCAATGCCCCGTATGCAGACGCGGGGCTCTGGAAGCCGGCGATGTAGTCGCCGGCCGCGACACGGCGGGCGACCTCGACAGAGCTGTGCTGGGTGAAGGTGTAACCGGTGGGTGTGCTGATGACCGACCGTGCTACTTGCCCGTCCTGCCCAGTCACCTCGGCCAGTGCCTCGTAGCGCCCCTGAGCGCGCTCTTCGTCTGTCGGGCCGACCTTGTCGTCATCGGCGAAGGGAAGGGCGCCGGCGTCTGTGCGCATGTAGACGCGGATATTCGCTATACCGGTGGAACGCTGAGCGGTGATCAGGTCACCCATGGGCGCCAGCGTGTATTCCTCCTCGCCGTGGCCCAGATCGAAGACGCGTGTCTCGGGCGCAGGCAGCTTGACGAGCTGTCCGGCATCGCGAACCAGAGAGCCGAGATCACCGATGCCTGCCGCGCTCGCGAGGGAGCCGCGTGAGAACCCGCCGGTGATCCGCAGTGCGATCGCAATCCGCTCGGGGTTTGCGACGCGGGCGGCGGTATGGACCGCGAGCGAGTCGGTCGGGACGACGTCCCACCCGACGCCGGACATGACCATGATCCCAGCGCGCTCGGCATCAGCGCCGACCGACTCGGCCAGTTCGTAGGTCGAGAACTCGGCGGTCGTGTCGAGGTAGTGGACGCCGGCCTGGATCCCGGCACGTATGAGCACCTCGGCGGTGTCGCGGAAAGGACCCGCGACGTTGAGAACACCTGCGACGCCGTCCAAGCCTTCCACGACTCGCGCGGGGTCTTCGAGGCCGAAGACGCGGCCCGGCACCCCGAGTTCCTCGGAGAGCTCACCCACGCGCTCGGGGCTCCGCCCGGCGACGATGATGCTGAGTCCTCGCTCTCGGGCGTGCGTGGCGATGAGGCGACCGGTGTACCCCGTCGCTCCGTAGATCAGTACTGGCTTGTCCATGATTCCTTTCATCCGACATGGTCTGTGTGTGCTGCGGTCAGGAGCTGTAGCCGCCATCGATATCGATCGATGCCCCCGTTGATCGGTCCGGCGGCATCGCTGGCGAGGTATGCCACCAGGGAAGCGACCTCATCAGTCGTGCCGAACCGGCCCAGCGGGATCAGCGGGATCAGCGACCGCAACGTGTCGCCGGCGGGGCCGTCCGAGGGATACCCACGAATTCAATGTAACTAGATTGGTTACATGGTACGGTACGTAACCAATCCAGTTACGTCAAATCGGAGAGGTGGCCCATGAGTGCGAACAGCAAGATGAGCGTGGCCGTCCATGTCCTCGCCTGGATCGCCTACGACCGCCGCGGTACCGACAAGGAGGTCGCGACCTCCGAACGGATCGCCACCAGCGTCAATACCAACCCCGTCGTCATTCGTCGCGCGCTCAGCCAGCTCAAGGCCGCAGGCCTGGTCGACGGCAGCCGTGGCCGATCGACCGGCTGGCAGCTGACGCGTGACTCGGCGCGCATCACCCTGCTGGACGTCTACCGTGCAGTGGGCGAGGGGCAGGTCTTCGCGCTTCCGTCAGCCCCGCCCGACGCGGAGTGCTACGTGGGCTACGGCATCCACGACGTGCTCACAACCACCTACCGTGCCGCGCAACGGGCGCTGTCTGAGGAGCTCGAAGGGGTCACGATCGCTGACGTGCTTCGTGATGCGCTTGCCCGGTTTGAGTCACGCCCCAGCGCCTGACGCGCTGCGCACCATGGTCAGCGCCCACGCTCCCGAGGCGGACGTCACCGAGGCGGACGCCGTCCTGGTCGCCCTGCTCGACCAGGACGGCCCGGCCGGACACCGGGACATCGAACGGTGCCCGGCCGTCACCGGCAGGGCCGTCGCGGTCGTGCGGGTAGCCCTCAAGCTCGCGTGGGAGCGCGGTGTCCTCACCTACACCAACCGCGCCCCGGTGTGGAACCGCGAGCAACGCACCTTCACCCTGGCCTCCTGTGTCTGCCCCGGCCTGGACACCACCGTGAGCCGGGAGGAGGGAACCGCGGCGCTGACGGCCACCTACCTGGACCGGTACGGCCCCGTCAGTATGCGCGACGCCACCCGGTGCTCCGCGCTCTCGCGCCGCGCAGGCGAGGTAACCCGCTGGTCCAACCGGCTGCGACGCGAACGGCGCGAGAACCACTTCAGCCCACTCATCGTGCGCACGATCCAGGAGCGGCGACGAGCATCGACGCTGTGAAGGCTCCTCAGCAGAGCCCGCTCCGCCCCCTCACCTCCGGGTCGACGTGAGGTCTGCAAGGAGGTTCCTCGTGGCGGCACTCGGTCGTGCACGCATGGCCTTGAGCCGGTCGGCGAGGTCCTGGTAGGTGCGCTCGACAGCGTCCAGGCGGCCCAGGCCCGCCTGGGCCCTCATGAGTTCCTGGTGGACGCTCTCGTTCAGGTCGTCGGCCTCCCGCGCCCGTTCCCACCAGGCCAGCACCTCTCTGGCCTCGTCGGTCGCCTTGGCAAGACCCACGAAGCAGTCGGCGGCGGCCCGGCGGTAGCCCTCGCGTTTCTCCTCGGTCCAGGGCAGGTCGCTCTCGGTCAGCAGCAGGTGCCCGTACTCCTCGGCGGCGGCCCGGAGGCAGGAGAGGACTGTCCCGCTCTCACGAGCTTTCCTGGCGGCTTCGAGCGATCGGTCGAAGCGCCACACGTCCACGTCGACGACGTCGCGGCGGATCCGGTAGCGCCCCACGGCCACGTCGATGATCTCCGCCGCCGGATCGTCCAATGCCTCGCGGACGGCTCCGCGAGCACTGGTGCAGGCGGTGTTGCGAAGCGAGCGGGCCTTCTGCTCGGTGGAGTCCGGGAAGAGGGCCTCGGTCAGGGCGTCGGTGCTCACCCCGTCGGGGTGAAGTGCCAGGAAGGCGAGCATCGCGCGTGAGGATCCGCGCATCCTCGCGCCGATGTCGACCCCGTCCACGGTGATGCGCGGCTGGGGCGCGAACAGCCGGATGTTGACCCTGGGCGGGCTCCCGGCAGCGGGTTCCGGGGCGGTCCCGCCCTGGTGCGCGACTCTGTCGGAGCCGGCTTCTCCCCACTCCTGCGGCGGGGGCGCCGGCACGTCCGCCCCTGTGTGGTCGAGATCCCGGGTGGCGGTCGTGAAGTGGGCGGCGAAGGCGGTCCAGTCGACGTGGTGGGGCCGGAGCCCCTCGGGGGTGGCCGTGGTCCCGTCGAGGGCGGTGCTGCTGACCGGGTCGAGGCCGTCACAGGGATCGGCGTCGAGGCCGTCCTCCCGGTCCCGGTCCCGGTGTCGTCTGCGGCGTCGCGGTGCCGTCAGCCGTCCGGCGACCGCGCCGACCGCTCCCCCGGCGGCGGCTCCGGCGAGTACCGCGCTGACGGGGAGGGCGTTCGTGTCCTCCGCTTCGGCGATCGGCATGCTGTCCTCCGGGCCGTCGACAGCCCGGCCCTCCTGCTCTCTCACGCCACCTGCCGCGCCGTGGGGCCGGGTGGTCAGGGTGTAGGTGATCTCGGCCCGCCGGTCGGCGGAGGGGCCGAGTTCGGGGTGTTCGCGTGGATGGTCGGAGCCGGCGCCCTGGATGGTGATGGTCCATTCCTCGCCGAGGTGGCCGGTGAGCGCGGCGGCGACGGCCTCGGCCCGGTGGCGGGACAGGGCGCGGTTGTGGTCGTCGGGGCCGCTGGCGTCGGTGTGTCCGGTGACGGTGATCGGCGTGTTCGGGTCGCCGAAGAGCTGGAGGAGTTCGACGGTGGGTCCCAACTCGTCCGCCATGGCGGGGGTGAGGTCGGCGGAGTCGGGTCCGAACCCGCTGAGTGTGCGGGTGCGTTCCAGCACGCGGGCGGGTTCGTCGATGTGGATGCCGTCAGTGTCCTGTGCGCCTGTGGTGGGTGTGCCGTCAGTGGGGGCCACGGCGGCGACGGCCGGGGCGGACACGGCGACCGAGGTTCCCGCGATGCCCGTGGCGGCCAGGCGCAGCAGCCCGATCCGGGGGATCTGTCCCCGCAGCAGGGCGGCCGTGTCGGCTGCCACCAGCAGCGCGAAGGCGGCCCACAGCGCCCATAGCAGTGACAGCGCCAGGGCGTGCAGCACCGGTGGCGAAAGTGTGGCGCTGAGCAGGGACAGCCGCAGGTGGTCGCCGCTCAGGTGCGCGGTGTCGGGCCATGCCTGTCGGCGGAGCAGGACGGGCGGTGCGATGAGCAGCGCCAGCGTGGTGGTGGCGGCCAGGGCCGCCCTCGTCGGGTTCACGGGTCCCCTCGTCTCACGGTGTGTGGGCGATGGCTGTGGCGCGGGAGGAGATCCGGACGTCGCCGAGCACCGCGAGCACGGTCGGGTGGTGGTTGACCGTGACGGTGACCGTGACGGTGTCGGCGCTGACGGACACGTCCGCGTGGCCTCCGCCGGCGCGGGCGTGTGCCTGGGCGGCGGTGCGCGCGGCGGCCGGTTCGAGGGCGTGGGCGCCTGCGCGTAGCTGTTCGGGGTCCAGGTGCTGGGCGCCTGCCCGGGCGGCCTCGTGGGCGAGAACGGTGGTCCAGGTCTTGGTCCGGAGCATCTGGGCGCCGTCGTGGACCAGTCCGAGGCAGGCGATGAGGGTCGCGGCGATGGTGACGACGAAGGCGCTGGGGCTGCTGCCGAACATCAGGGGTCCTGTTCGCGGTGGAGGTCGGTGACCGACACGGCCCTGGCTGTGATGGTGTGGTTCTCGCTGACGCCCAGGGCGGGGAGGTCGTCGCGGTGGCCGGTGCAGGAGACCTCGGCGCGCACGGCCCGCGCTCCTGCGACGGTGGCGGGACGCAGGTGGACGGTGGGGTCCTGGCAGGCGCGTCCCCAGGTTCCCACGCTCTCGGCCACGGCCTGTTCGGCGGCTTCCTGTGCGGTGGCGGGGTCGGTGTGCAGGGTTGCGGCGCGGGCGGCGGAGTGGGCGAGGGCGTCCACGGCCAGGGCTGCGGTGTAGTCGCGGCCGGTCAGGGCGAGCAGTGCCAGGAACGCGAGCAGGACGGGGACGAGCAGGGCCAACTCCACCGACGCGCTCCCCCGGTCCCGGTTGGTGTCACCTGTCATGGGAGTGCCTCGGGGACGTGTTCGGTGGGGCCGCTCAGGGTGGCTTCCACCGGCGGTTGCCAGCCGGGGACCAGGCTGACCGTGGTGCCGGTGACCGTGGCACGGGTGGTGCCGTCCCTGCGTTCCACCCGGACGCGGACGTCGTGGAGGATGGTGCCGCCCAGGTCCTCGACCATGGCCTGGCCGCGTTCCTGCCCTTCCCGTGCGCTGCCCTCGTGGGCGCGTCCGGCGGCGAGGGCCTGGGTGGCGACGGCCTGGGCGCGGTGGTGGGCGTGGGTCCACATGCCGTACTGGAGGATGCCCAGCAGCATCGTGAACATCAGCGGGATGACGAACAGGGTGTCGGCGCCGCCCCGGTCGGCGGGGCCGATCAGGCGTTTCACGGGGTGACGCCCAGGTCGATGGACTGGGCGCTCTCGGTGATCATCGGGGTGAGGATGCCCCCGACGGCCGTGGCGATGCCGATGGTGATGACCAGGACCAGCACGTACTCGGTGGTGCCGGATCCGCGGTCGTCGGTGCGGTGGCCGCCTCGTCTTCCGCGGGCGAGGGTGGTGAGTGCTCGGCGCGGGGCCTGGTTCACGGGGCCGGTCCTTTCCGGGTTCAGAATCCGTTGGTGACGTGCACGATGGCGGGATAGCCCATGAGCAGGAGGAACCCCAGGACCAGGAGCATGACCGGCAGGGTCATGCGTTCGGTGGCCTGGTGGGCTTCGCCCTCCAGGGCGGCGAGGCGGTGGGTGCGCAGGGATGCGGCCTTGGAGCGGACCGAGGCGCGTACGCGGGCCCCGTCGGTTCCGGCCAGGCGAACGGAGGAGGCGAGTTCGTCCAGGTCGCGGACACCGGTGTGGTGGGCGAGGTCGGCCAGGGCCTCCCAGGGCGGGCGGGTGCGCAGGTTGGCTTCGTGCAGGCAGAGCCGGATGCGGGTGAAGGCGGGGCCGTCCCCCTGCCGGGTGGCGGAGGTGAGTGCGCCGGTGACGCCTGCTCCTCCGGCGAGGGCGACGCCGACCAGGTCGGCGACGACCGAGGTGGCCGCGCTCAGCCGGGCCCGGTGGCGGGCCGCCCGGTGGCGCAGGATCAGGGTGGGGGCGCACAGGCTCAGTGCCAGCAGGCACGCGCCCAGGGTCAGGGCCGACAGGACCGGCAGCGGGGACGCCGGTGGTGTCGCGGCGGCGAGCGGGAACACGCCCAGCGCGAGCCCGAGGACGGCTGCGACGCTGGTGTCCATCCGGTGGACGTCGACGTCGGACTCGCACGCGGCCAGGTCGCGCCTGGTCCTCTCCCCCGGCCAGCCGAGGCGGGCGAGCACGCCCGCGCCGGCTGCCCTCACCGCTTTCAGGGGGCCCGCGGCCCCGGGCCGTACCGGTTCCCTCTCCGCCGGTGGGAGGAGTTCGGCGAGGGTGGGGCGGCGCAGGGTGTACACCGTCCAGTACAGTCCGGCTCCGGCTGTGGCTCCGCCCAGTCCGGCGATGAGCGTGTTCATGTCCTTGACTCCTGCGGGTGTGCTGAGAGCACGCGTTGCGCGCGCGGCGGGTTCGACAGGTGCAGCAGCCACCCCAGGGCCGCCGACCAGACCGTGCCGGCCAGCGCGAGGACGAGTTGGCCTCCGGCCGAGTCCAGTGGGGCGAAGTAGGGGCCGTTGACCAGGGCCATACCGACGACCATGGCGGTCGCGGTGGTGACGATGATGCGGACCGAGGTGCGTGTGCGCGCGCGGGAGGCGGAGGTGCGCACGAGCATGGCCGCGCGGTCGCGGGCCGCTTCGGCCAGGCTGGTCAGCAGCGGTCCCAGGTCGGCGGCGTGGCGGTGGGAGGCCATGGACAGGGCGGTGGTGACCAGGTCGGCGGTCTCGTTGTCGACGCGGTGGGCGAGGGCGGTGAGCGCCTCCTCCAGGTCCGTCCCGTTGGTGAGGTCGCGTGCCAGGGCCCGGACGTCGTCACGGATGGCGTCGGGGGCGATGTCGGCGGAGGCCGAGATCGCCTGGCGCAGTCCGGCGGAGGCGGTGATCAGGTCGCGGAGCTGTTCGGTCCAGCCGGCCACCGCCTCGATCCTGGCGACCTCGGCGGGTGTGGCACGGTCCGGGCCCAGGACCGCGGGCAGCCACCAGGCGGCGGCGCAGGCCATGGCCGCGGCGACGGGCCAGCCGGTGAAACCCCAGGTGAGTATCCCCGCTCCGGCCGCCGCCGTCCCTTTCCACAGGAGGTGGCGGCCCGGGTTCACCCGGGTGCGGACCCCGGTCAGGGCGAGGGTGAGTGTGGGAAGGAGGAGCACCAGGCCGAGGCCGACGGCGGCCCCGCCCAGGCCCGCGGGCAGGACCGTGGTCACCGGACCTCCCCGAACAGGGTGGCCGGGTCGAGTCCGGCGCGGGTGAGTTTGCGCGTGTACTGCGGACTCGGCGGGGTGGTGAATCCGCCGTGTTCGAGGGCGTAGAGCTCGTTGGTCACGACCTGGGGCCCGTCCACGCCCACGACCTCGCGGATGCTGGCCACGTGCCCGTTGCCGCGGTCGTCGGTGTCGATGTGCACGGCCAGGTGGACGGCGGAGGAGATGAGGACGCCGCTCTCCTCCAGCGTGAGCCGCTCGCCCGCCTGGTTGGCGTAGGTGGCGAGTTTGGTGAGGATCTGCGCGGAGGAGGAGGCGTGGACGGTGGCCATGGATCCGTCGGTGCCCATGGTCATGGCGTGCAGGAGCGCCACGGTCTCCTGGCCGCGGGTCTCGCCGACGATCACCCGGTCCGGGGACATCCGCAGCGCGTGGCGGACCAGGTCGGCCAGGGTGATCTCCCCGGCGCCCTCGGTGTTGGGCGGCCTGCCCTGCAGGGCCAGGCAGTTGAGGTCGGGGTCGGAGTCCAGGCCCAGCTCGAAGGCGTCCTCGATGGTGACGACCCGTTCGGCGGGTGGGATGTGGCGGGCCAGGGCGCGCAGCAGGGTGGTCTTGCCCGAGCCGGTCGCTCCGCCGATGACCAGGTTCAGGCGGGCGCGGACGGCGGCGGTGAGCAGGGAGCGCACGGGCCGGGTGAGCATCCCCGACGCGGTCAGGTCGGTGAGGGTGAGTTCGCGTTCGGGGTGGCGGCGGATGGAGACAGCCGGTCGGCGGGACACCCCCATGACGGCGGACAGGCGGGCGCCGTCGCTCAGCTCCATGCTGAGCAGAGGGGCGGAGGCGTCGAAGCGCCGCTCTCCGCCCGGCGCCTGTCCGGCGAGGCGTCGCACCAGGGTGACGAGCTCGGTGTCGGAGGAGGTGACCGGTGGGCGTTCCTCACGCCGGCCGTCGCCGAGGTCGACCCACACGCGGGTGCCGTTGATGTGGATGTCGCGCACCCCCGGTTCGCTGAGCAGGAGTTCCAACGGGCCCAGCCCGCAGACCTGGGCCAGGGCGCGGGCGTGGATCCAGGCCTCGTCCTGCTCGGTGAGTGCCCGTGCGGCGCCGGTGAGGGCGCGGCAGGCGTGTTCCTCCAGCAGTGCGGAGAGCATCGCGTCGGCCCGTTCGCGCTGGTCCCGGCTGCTGTGGCCGGTGAGGGTGCTGGCGGTGTCCTGGCGGACCAGGGTGTCGGTGACGCGGGCAGCCAGTTGGTGGGCGACCTCCTCCAAATGCTGCGGGACCCGCTGCGGGGGGACCGTCGCCGAGGTACGGGGGGTGGGGCTCACGCCACCGCCACCTCCGTCCGGCGCCCGAGGTGCAGGCAGGCGGGCGGCAGGTCGTCGACGTGGTTGGCCAGTCGCCGGGCACAGGCCAGCAGAGGCATCCACTCGACGGTGTCCGGGTTCTGGCGGGTGTGGGACCAGGCGGTGAAACGCTCGCGGAGCCCGCGGGGCCGGAGTGGTTCTCCCCGGAGGAAGGCCGCACCGGTGGGGTCGTGGGGCAGGCCCGCCCACACCGGGAGTCCGGTCTGCGCGGTGATCTCGGCGTCGGAGAACCTGGAGTCGCGCACCGCCAACCCGACCGTCGTGCCGTTCTCCGCCAGGGCGTCGAGCACGTCCCGGCACCGTGAGAGGCGGTAGATCTGCGCGGCGTCGTCACCTGCGACGGTGACGACCGCGACGTCCGCCAGGGAGAGCAGGTGGGCACCGGCGGTCCCGGGCATCACCCGCCCCAGGTCCACCACGCTCACACCGCCCCGCAGGATCTGGATCCGGTGCGCCAGGGCGGCCACCACGGCGGATGCCTCGTGCGCGGTGGTCGGCGCGGTCACGGCCCGCAGTCCGCCGGGGATCTCGGCGCTGTGGCGGAGCAGGGCGCGGTGCGTTCCCTTCTCCTCGACCAGGGACAGTTCCGTGCTCGCGCGTACCGACGCCGCGAGCGACACCAGTCCCGGGCGTCCGGGAAGCCGGTGCCGGACCGCCAGGTCTCCACCGCTGGCGTCGGCCTCCACCAGTACCGGGACCGTGAGCGGACCGGTGGGCCACACCGCCGCCAGGGCTGTGGCCAGGGTGGTGACCCCCGGCGCCCCCGACAGTGAACAGACCGCGATGATCATGTGCTTCTCCCCTTGTTCTTGTGTCCGTCGCCCTACCGCGCGGACATGAGCGCCAGGCGCACGCCGTCGTCCACTGCCTCGACCACCTCGGACACCTCGTCCTCGGCGACCATGAGCTCCACGACACGGGAACCCGCGAGCTCGCCCTCCTCCCCCAGCGAGTGCAGACGAACGGTGCGCGGGTCCCCCTCGCCGGTGCCGAGCACCAGCAGCGGGGCGCCCTCGCGCGCCGAGTCCGGGAGCATGCCGGGCTGGGTCTGCACCGCCACCACCGCCTGCCCGGGGCCGGGCCAGCCCGCGGTGTCGGCGAGCATCGCCCCGGTGAGCACCGTGCCCGACGGGACCGGCAGCGCCGCCCGTGCGCCGAGCGCCCTGTCGGTCGGCGCCAGGTCGAGGTCCTCCACGCCCAGCGCGGGAACGATGCGGACATCGGAGACGGTGATGACGTCACCGGCGGCGATGTCCGCGGCGGTGACGAGCATGGGGACGCGCTCCTCGTCGTGCCCGGCCGCCCAGGCCGCGACGACCCCGCCCAGAACCACGGCGGTGACCCCGGCGAAGGGTCGCTTCCAGTTTCTACGGCGGGGCGGGGCCAGCCGGGTTCTCGGTGTGTTCCGGTCGGATGTGTGGGGTTCGGACAACGTCGTCGTCACGTTCTCTCCGTCTCTGGTGCGCTCAGCCGTCGGTGACCAGCGCGTGGACCTCGTCCACCCGTACCGAGCGGGAGGCACTGGTCGTCAGGGGGTCCAGGGTTCCGCCACCGCCGGCGGTGGTCGTCCACTCCACCGACCAGGTCACCGTCGCCGTGACCGGGAACCGGCCCCCGGGGTGCCCCCTGGAGGCGCGGGTGTAGGTATGGCCGCAGTCCGGTGAGGGAGCGTCCGCGTCGTGGCGGGCGGGGTCGAACACCGTCCCCGGCCCCGGGCAGTCCAGGGCCGATGCGTCGCCCATGGCCCAGCGGGCCCCGTCCGGGGTGGCGGTCACGGTCACCGACCCGGCGGAGACCGCCGCGGTCGCGCTGACCGGTTCCCACTCGGAGTGGTCCATCCACAACCAGAGGGGGAAGCCCACGACCGTCCCGGCCGCCGGGGAGGATCCCATCGTGGGGGTGGGCAGGGTCATCGACGCCCGTGCGCGTTCCGCGGCGGCCCGAGGGGCGACGGGCTCCCCGCCAGCGGTCGGACCGGAGCGGGTGGAGGCACCGCACGACCACCCCGGTTCCGGCCCCTCCCGCCGCACACACGGAGACTCAGCCGAAAGGGAGACCGGTTCACCGCTGTCGGGCCGGGAGCGGGCACCGCCGCCGTTACCGCCGCCGCCGGAGGTGCCACTGTGGTGGGTGCATTCCGCGAAGGCCGAGCAGCCCGTTTTCTTACAAGCAACGTCACCGTTGAAGTCCGGTTCCCGTGGGACCGGCAACGCCGGAGCTACGACGAGCAAGGAAGCAGCAACCCCAGTAGCAAGAGCGTTGGCTGGAATCAGCATGTGTCGCTACCCCAGACCTGCATGTCGACAACCCACCAGTCGAACAGGTCACGCTTGACCCTGGCATCGACACGAACGTTGTCCGACCGAGGCTCGTCCTCTCCCACGACCTTCCAGTCCCCCGCTCCCTGGCAGTCCCTGATCACGACCGTCCTCGGTTCGTCCGCTGGCTCAGCGGAGATCACCTCAGGGGCTGGAACCGGCTCGCCTTCCATACCGAGACCGGCGTCCGCCACTCCCTGGACACCGTCCTGAGCTAGTTCCAGGGCTTGGTCGACCGCGTGTTCCTCCAGCGCCGGGTGCTCGGGGTCCATCTCGGCCGAGGCCAGAACGATGGCTTCCCAGAACTCCAGGTAGGCCTCCACGGCCTCGTCCTCCGGAGTGCCTTCCGATGGTTCCGTTTCCGCAGGGGCCACAGAGGACTGGGCAACCGGTTCGGGACTCCCCTCGACTCCTGCAGAACACCCCGCGACCAGCACCAACCCCAAGGCAGGCAGGAAAAATGGGCGCACGGAAGAGGACTCCTTGGAGTGGCTTGATGATCACTCTTAGTGATCAAGGAGAACGTAGTCCCTCTGTGACCCTCCGCACAAGTGGTTCTCCGTGGATGGCGGCCTGAAAACTGCCGACAAGCCCACCGACCCCCGATGCCCAACTCAACCAAATGCGAAAACACGGCCCCTGTAGGCAGAACACCATCGGAACGACGCCCACACGCAACAGTGGGCGGCACCCGGGACAGACACCGCCCACCGCAACCACAGCCTGGTCAGTCCGTGAGGCAGAACCTCGCCAGCCCCTCAGGGACCTGCCCCGGAGCCGAGGCGGTCGGCCCCCGAAACGGGGGACCTGCCCGGTGTTCTCGGAGAGGGAGCGCCGGGCAGGCCGGGTCCTTGCCCAGCAGGTCCCCGGGGGACTCGACCTGCTGGGCGTGCCGTGGTCGAGCACCTCGCGGAGTCTCTCTCCCGACCACAGCGGTACCACGATGTACCTTAAGGACCCCGATATTCCCATTGCGAACTTTTCGGCAAAAAGGGATACCAAGGGCATCTGACACCCATTTGCGATTCTCTCACGGAAGCGCTACGAGGAGCACCCCGACCTCCGCGCGTTACAAAAAGCTACAAGAATAAGAAAGGCCTCCGACACGTGCGCAAAGTAGGGCCATTTGCGCAGGCCAGGAGGCTTGTTACAGAACAAAACAAGAGGTTCGACCGATGACTCCGAGCGTATCGCCGCCGCGACCTCGCACGAAACGTATGGTTGCCTGCCATAGTTCCTATAGCGGGTAGCGAGAGCACCCGTTAAGTGAAGGTATGTAGGCCTGTGGACCGCCTGCGGATTCTCTCCCGCACGGTTTCGCAGCGGTATCGAAGGAGATGCTCACCCGATGTCTGACACCCAGTACATGGAGGCCCCGCCCGGGGGCGCCGGTTCCGTCCCCTGGCCCCGGCTGGTCGTGGTGGTGGTCGTGATCGTGGTTGTTCTGTACGCCCTGCACCTGGGCTACCAGGCGGCCGCAGCGGTGGCCCTGGCATCCGCGGCGGGGTACGCGGCGGTGTCCGTTGCCCGCCGCCTGACCCGATAGTCCCGCCGCGGTGGAAGAGGACCACACGAGCACCGAGCAGCTCACGACTCTGCTGGACCAGCACTTCCCCCTCGACCGGTTCTCCCCGGAGGACCGCCTGAACGTCTTGCTCTTCTGCCTCAGGGTGCAGGGCTCTCTTCAGGTTCGATGGGGGTCGATGATGCGCATGCACTTCCCCGTCAACATCGCGCACTCCCTGCTCAACGGGCAGGTGCACGCGCTGCGGGCCGAGAAGAACCGCAAGCGGGGTTGGGCCCTGTTGAAGGTGCTGATCCACTCCGGTTCCTATCGCAACGTCCAGCAGCAGCTGGACCTCATCACCGCCGTCAAGAACGAGTACGGGAGGTTGCACGACGAGCGGACCCCGATCGGTGTCGGCGATCTGGACGATCGCGGCTACCGGGTGACAGGCCTGCGGGCCACACCGTCCTTGGAGGAGGCCAGCGACCCCACGAAGGTGAACTCCTTCCCCGAGCTGCTGGATGCCCTGAAGGCACTGCGCGGCAGCAGCGGCACACCCACCTGGCGGGACATGTCGGACCGCTCCAAGATCAAGGGCCACGGTGGGGGCAGGGGTGCACGAGGCGACATGTTCGTTCCCCAGCCCCGGTCGCACAGTGCCCTGCAGCGCACGATCCAGCCCGGCAACAGGCCCTCGCTGCCGTCCGTGCTGGCCTTCGTGCGCGCGTGTGGTGCGGTGACCGAGGAGGTGGAGAGCGCATGGGCCCAAGCGCACGCCAGGGCCACACTGGACTTCGAGAGGAAGTCCGCACGAGGGCCCGGTGAAGTGAGCTGAGGCGGGCCTCCGAAGGATTCTTCGGAGATCCGCCACCCGCACGGCCAACCGGCCCGAAGGCCCCCGCCCCGCGCGCAGGGTGGGGGCCTTCCCCGCACCCGCGTGTGTCGCTGCCGGCGGACACCGCCCCGGCCCGCGCCCACCTCCACGGCGACCAGCGGCTGGCGGCGCAGCCCGCCAGATCGTGTCCATCATCCACTGACAGGCCCTTCCACCCGGCACGGGCGCGGCCGGGTGGCGGGAGCCGCGTCCACGACTCGGGGCGGCTTCGTTGCACCCACCCCGCTTTCATGCTGTGATCGTGCAGCCACTTTCAGCAACCATCTGGGGAGAGCCATGTACCTGCGCACCCTTCTCGCCGCCACCGGACTCGCCGCCCTCGCGGTGACGGCCGGAGCCACCGCCGCCACGGCCGCCACCGCGGAGGACCTCGACATCCTCGGGAGCGTCCGCGACTACCTGTGCATCGAGCCCGCTGCGGCCGGGGACATCGGGCGCGTCCTCGAACCGCTCACGCCGGGGGTCGTACACTGCCCCACCCCCGAGCCGGTTCAGGAGTAGCTTCCCCCGAGGGCCGAAGACGGGTTCCCGGCCACAGTGGTTACGCCGCTGCGGCCGGGAACTGACGTGACCGGTCGCGTCAGGCCGAGGACTCGGCCCCGGTCCTCAGCTCCTGCGACCAGACTTCCAACCCCCACCGAGCATCTCCGCCACGGGGTCGACGTCGGCCTCGGCCGGCGAGTCCAGCAGTTCGGGGACTCCTCGGTGTGTCCGTCGGTCCTCCGTGAAGGTCCACAGGTGGACCCCCTGGTCGATCGTGATCGACTCGCCGACCGCGGGAACCTCCCAGGGCACGCGCGTGCCGGGCTCCACCTCTTGAAGGCTCGAAGTGATCGTCAGGGTGTCGGCGGGCGCGAACTCGGACTCGGGCACGGGGGTTGGTCCACCGGAACTGCGAGTCGGACGCCAAGGGGCCGGAGTCGAGACGCTCGATACTCAGGACCGCGTCCTGCCATTCCTTCCAGCCCTCCACGTCGGTGTGCACGTCCCACAGCCGGTCGATCGGTGCGTCGATCAGGATCTCGGTCGAACTCGTGATGGCCCCTCAGGCCGAGTCGTCGATGGTCGTCCCACCGCATCCGCTCTCCTGGATCTGCTCGGCGGACGCAGAAGGGGAAGAGGGGCGCGGCGGCGGCACTGTCCGCGCCCTCGTGGGAGCCTCCGCCGGGACCGCAGCCGCGCGGGCGAACCAGCCCACCGGCCGGGTGCGTGTCCTAGGCTCGATCGGGTGAGCCGCACCGACACCGCAGCCGGCCAGGAATTCTACGCGCGTCTGCCCGCCACATGCGGCGCGGCGGGCGCACTCATCTGCTCCCCCGAAGGGCAGGTGCTGCTGGTGGAGCGCACCTACAGGCCCGACCAGCCCTGGGGCATCCCCGGCGGCATCATCGAACACGGCGAGTCCCCGCTGGCCGCGTGCCGCCGCGAGCTGGCCGAGGAACTCGGTGTCCGGGCCACCGTCACGCACCTGGCCGCCGTCGACTGGGTCCCGTCCTCCGGCGAGCGCACCGCAGCCCTCCAGTGGCTGTTCGCCGCACGCCTGCCCGACGATGCCGAGCTGCGTCTGCCTCCCGACGAGCTGTCGGGCTGGGCGTGGGTGGCCCCCGAACGCCTCGGCGACCTGTTGCCGGCCCATGTGTCCCGCCGGGTCACAGCGGCCCTGGCCGCCCGATCGGCGGGCACCACCTTCTACCTCGAACACGGACACCGCGCCCTGGAAGGGACCCGTTGACCGCGCCCGTCCACGCGGCCATGGCAGCCACCTGCGCCACCGGCCCCGCCGCCCAGCCCCTGCCCGTCTGGGACAGGCCCCGCGAAGGCGGTGGTGTGCGCCCCCCGCACGGCACCTGGCCGGAGTGGCGCCACCAGGGGTGAGGTCCGCTCCACGACCGGGCGAGCACCTCCGGCGCAGCGGCTTCGTCGGCCTCGATCCACCGTCCCGGAGGTGGTTGGGCAGGGGCTCGGGCACGGCGCGGCGCTCAGCCCTTCAGTCCGTAGAAGTGCACCGGGGAGTTCGGCCTGAAGCCGATGCGGGGGTACACGGGCGTCCCAGCCTCGGTCGCGTGCAGGGTGGCGCGGGTCAGTCCGGTGGCCCGCCCGCCTTCGTGCAGCGCCTTGCGCGTGACCGCCTCCCCGTAGCCCCTGCGCTGCCACTCCGGGTCGGTGGCGACGAGCGCGACGAAGAGGCGGCCCTGCACCTCCACCGCCCCGGCGCACGTCACGGGGACGCCGTCCCGCAGCCCGAGGTAGGCGTACACCCCCTGTTTCCACAACGCGGATCCGAGGAGCCCGTCGCGACCGTCCTCCAGGGGGAATCCGTACGCGCGTGAGTTCAGGTCCGCGTACGCACGGACCTGCTCGTCGGTGGTCACGCGCACGAAGGCCAGATCGGGGTGGGACGGCTCGGCGACGGGGAGGAGGTCTCCGGCCATGCCGGTGCCGGAGAAGGCGTACTCCAGGCCGGCTCTCTCCGCGCCCGCCCGTGCCCCCGCCCGCGCGTCCTCGCCGAGGAGGTCCTCGAAGAGCCACAGGAATCCGGGGCGGGTCTTGGAGCGCATGATGTCCGCCGCCCTGGTCAGGCGTTCCTCGACGAGCGCCGCATCCGCGCCGACGTCGGTCAGCGTGACGCAGTTCCAGAACGCGAACCGGCAGTCGGCCCAGCGGACGGCGATGCCGGGAAGGTCCCGGACATCGGCGTCCGCGTCGCGGTCGAGCACCATGGTGCGCCAGGCAGCGGCGAGCTGCTCCATCGATTCGATCGACTCCGTGCGATCCGTCATCAGAACCCTTCGAGCGGTGGGGTGGGGAGCCCGTCGAGCCGGGCAGGACACGTCGCACCCGGTTCGCGGGCGCGTGCGAGCTCCGACGCCACGATCGCCGACCGCTATCGGGTTACCGGCTGGTTGGCCCGATTCGTGACCTGGAAGGGGCGGACCGCAAGCGATGGGCGGGGGTCGGCACGCATGCTCGGATTCGGGTGCGTCGAGGTGGAGACGGGAGTTTCGAGGAGGGCGCGCAGGTCCGGACGGGATCCACGGAGGGGCGCGCCGTACCGCCTGGGTGAGTGGGGGGCGCACCGACCGTGCGGACGGCGCGCCCCCCGAGCCTCCATCATCCTCGGCGCGGAACCGGATGCGGTTCAGAACATCTCGCCTCGGCTACGCAAAGGCTCGTTCGTGCCTCCACCAGACCCGCTGGGGAAGGAGATCGCGGTGCCGGGTGCCGCCCCGGCCCCCGGGGGGAGAAACGCGACGTCGAACCGGCCCGAGCCGTCACCGGCGGACCAGGACATCAGCGCCTGGTGACCGGACTCCTCCGCGAGTCGGCACAGCGCCTCAGGATCGACCGCGCCCTCTCCCCCGTCTGCGGGAGTAGGACTCTCCACGAGCAGGTCTGTGCCGGTGACCAGCGTGTCCGCGGGGACCTCGCCGGAGAGGGCCAGGTCCCGCAACCGCACGTCGGCCTCGATCCTCGCGTTCGGGATGCCCGTGACCCCGAACGGTTCCTCCGACCCGTCGGCCAGTCGTTCGGCGAGCCCGGTAAGGGTGAGGGAATGTGCGGCCCAGCCCCTCCATGCGGGAATCGGTAGCGGCTTGGTCCCCGACTCCACGTGCAGGAACGCCTCGTAACGGAACTTCACCATCTCGTTGGCGAAGCGGCCGCGCTTGGGCAGGACCCGTACGTGGTCGACCCGGTCCCACCTGTGGACCAGATCCGTGAAAAGTGTCGGGTCGATGACGAGTTCCGGCTCCTCCCCCACCCGCCGCCGGATCCTGCGCGCGAGCTCCCCGACGGTTCCCGCACCCTGATACGCCTGGACCGAGGCGTGGAACGCGCCCAGCAGGCCGCGGTGGCGCACATCGCCGATGACGACCACTCCACCGGGGGCGAGAACCCGGACGGACTGCTCCAGCACATGCTCCAGGTAGGAGCGGTCGGGGAAGTACTGCACCACCGAGTTCAGGACGACAACGTCGAACGCGCCGTCTCCGAACGAGGTGAAGTCGGAGGCCTCACGCTGGAGGAGGCGCACCCTGTCCGCCCACGGCTGCCCCGCGAGCGCCTTCCCGAGCTGCTCGATCACAACGGGGGAGAAGTCCGTGCCCACGTAGGAGACCGCGTCCGGTGCCAGCCTGAACAGCAACAGGCCGGTACCGCAGCCCAACTCCAGGACTCTGGCCTTGGGCACGACCGCCGAACGAACGCGCCCAGCCGTCGCCTCGGCCCAGTCGACCATCTGTTCCCGTGGGATCGGGCCCCTGCTGTAGCTGCTCCCCCACCCGGAGAAATTCACATCGGGTGGGTAGTCACTTCCGGTCTTCCCGTAGGAGCCGTCGAAGAGGAGCTTCCACTCCTCCAGGTGCTCACGGGCAACGTCATCGATGATGGCCTGACTCCTTTGCGGCTCTCCAAGGGCGGACCCGACCGTGGAACGCGTACTGTGCCGCGTACCCGGGAGGTCTCAGAGCTTTTCCCAAACGGTGACGTGGGCGTTGAAGTAGTCGTACTCACGGGGGTTCTGCCGCAACACGGCGGGCTGGTCCGACTCGTGCACCATCGTGAACCCCCCGCTCATACGTGCCTTGAGGTCGTCCTCGCTGGTGATTTCGTCCCTCGCCGACCCGAACCACTCCTCCGGGCGGCTGTAGTCCGGGTACCAGGACCAGGGGCAGGCGATGAGCAGCAGGCCGCCACGGCGCAGGGGGCCGTCGTCCGCGTCGAACTGACGCAGGCACTCCCCCGGGTGGGCGACCCGGTCCAGCACGTTGGACAGGATGACCGCGTCGAACTGCTCTTCGTAGTGCAGGTCACAGGCGTCGCCGACCTCGAACCCCACCTCCGGCCCCGACTCCGAACCGCTGACGCGAACGGAGACGTACTCGGTGTAGGGCCCCTGCTGGACCACACCGAAGGTGCCGCCCTCGTTCTGCGTGAGCATGGTCGCCATGTCGATGGAACGCGCACTGGCATCCACACCGCGGACCAGGGTGCCGACCCAACGGCTCAGCGCGTGCGCGATACCGCCCACGCTGCACCCCACGTCGAGGGCTCGGGAGACCGTCACCCCCTTGTCCAGGGCGGCGCTCTGGAGGATGCGGGAAATACGTTCGGGATAGCCGTGGGCGAACGCGAGCGGATGGTGGGGGGACTCGAAGACGTCCTCAAGAGATCCGTAGTGCATCAGAAGGTACTTCGAGAGGTCCCGGGACGTCTCGTAGTGGTCCTCGGCGATCTCGTTGAGAAAGAGTTCATCGCCCTTGATGAGGACTGGGGGATTCTTCAAGGCACACTCCTTGAATTGCGTGGAGACGAAAAGGGGGAAACCAGTTCGAGCGGCCTGCATTACTCCCTGGGGACCCTGGCGCCTTTTCCAGGAAAATCACATAAAATCCCGGCCATATCTCAGCGCCTTCTCTTCAGGAGGCTCGGCAGTGTGGGGGGTTTGGTGGTGGGGTCGGTTGTGTCGAGGCTGGTCAGTAGGCGTTGGACTGTGGGGTTTTCGAAGAGGGTGCGGACTTTGGTGTGGATGCCCAGGGTGGTGCGGATGCGGGCGATGAGTTGGGTGGCCAGGAG
>NZ_JBHXQY010000061.1:0-37768 GCF_042716955.1 Nocardiopsis sp. NPDC058631
CCCCGGCCGCCTGCCACGGGGCCCGCCTTCCGCCCCCCCCCCGCCCCCGCCCCCCCCCCGGGGCCCCGGGGGCCGGCCGCAACCCCCCCCCCCCCCCCCGGGTGTGTTGCACAGGCATGGGTGTCAGACCCAGCTCGCGCCGTTGATCGCCATGTGAGTGCTCCTTCGTGTCAGTGCTGCCGGGGCCGAACCGGACGGGCCCCCGGGAGGTCGGTGGTCCGAACCGGAGCGGCTGACGCCGCGCCCTACAGAAGAATGCCCCAGAACCGGTGCGCGACCAACCCCCCTGGGTGTCTCCGTGACCCCGGAGGGCAAGCTCGCGCAGCTTTCAATACAATAAGCGATTAAGTTATTACCCAAAGTGATGTAAAGTGTTGGGGTGTCGAGTGGGACCCGCCTGGTGCGCGGTCTCCGCGCATTTCGCTACCCGGCCGTCGTCACCGAGTGGCATGGTGGGGGAACGCGGGGCGAATTCGACCCGTCGAACGGAGAACCGCAGGAGGCAGCGGACCCATCAGAGTCGGGTGTGGGGGATGAATGGCAGAGCGTGACACAGAAGGGAGGAGGGAGCCGTGAGCATTTCGGAGAAACCGGCGGCACCGGTCGGCCGTGCCCCCGGGGGCCGGTCGTCGTGGCCGGTCCTGCAGGAGCCACAGGGCCTGATCGTCTACATGTGCCTGCTCCTGGTCGCTGCGCTGTTCCTGTTCGGCGTGGCGTTCGCCTTGACCGTGTTCTCACTGAAGGACCTGGTCACCTTCACCGCGCTGGTCGCCGGCGCGGCGATCTCGGTGGAGGGTAGCCGGCGGCTGGGCACGCCCACGCCGGCCGGGTTCAACCGGGACCTGCTGGGGGCCTGGTGGTTCCCGGTCGTACTCCTGCTCCCGCCCGTGTACTCCCTGCTCATCCCGATTCCCGTGTACCTGATGGTCCAGCAGCGCACGAGGCGCACCCTGGTACACCGCCGGGTCTTCAACGCGACCTCGGTGGGGCTGTCGGGGTTCCTGGTGTCGGTGGTGTGGCACGGCGTGTGGGGAGGCGGCCTGGTCGGCGGGCTGGGCGGTTCCCCCGAATCCGGTGAGCCCCTCACCACCGGGCCCGGTGTCCTCGTGGCGGTGCTGTGCTGCGCCGGGTTCACCGTCCTCAACACCCTTCTCGTCGCGCTGGCAGCGCGGATCAGCAGTGGTCCGGGGAACAGCCTGCGCCCCATGTGGGACCGTGAGGCGCTCATCGTGGACGCCGTCGAACTATGTGTCGGCGTCACGGTCGCCATCCTCGCCCAGCTGTCCCTCTTCCTCCTGGTCATCGCCGTGCCCCCGGTCCTCCTCCTCCAGCGGAGCCTCCTCTACCAGCAGCTGCAGATGGCCGCGCGCACCGACCCCAAGACCGGGCTCCTCAACGCTCCCACCTGGGAGCAGGAGGCGTCGGTCGAGATCGCCAGGGCGCGTTCCTCGCGGGGCCGCGCCGCGGTGCTCATCGTCGACATCGACCACTTCAAACGGGTCAACGACAGCCACGGACACCTGTTCGGGGACCAGGTGCTCCTCGGGGTGGCCACGACCATCGGCCAGCAGTTGCGCCAGTCGGACCTGCTCGGGCGGTTCGGCGGCGAGGAGTTCGTGGTGCTGCTGCCAGGTTCCGACACCACCGAGGCCTGGCGCGCCGCCGAACGGCTGCGCTCGCAGGTCGGATCCATGGGCATCGCGGTCGACGACGTTCCGGTGCACATCACCATCTCGATCGGGGTCGCCGTCATCGGCGACCACGGAAACGACCTGGTCGAACTGCTCACCGCAGCCGACCTCGCGCTCTACCGGGCCAAGGAGACCGGCCGCAACCGCGTGTGCCTGCCCGCCGGGCGGCCCGGGGTCGGCGGCACGATCCCCGGCCCCCGGGAAGCGGAGCTGCTGGACCCCAGCGGACCCGCAGAACCCACGGACCCCAGAGAAGTCAACTGAGCCGCCGTCCCACGCAACCGCGGGGTTGTCCACAGGGCCGAGGAACCCCTTGTCCGGCACCGGTTGATCACGCACCGTGAATATATGCACTCTGACCAGCCGCACCCCCGCGACCCCCACAACCCTCCGGACTCCCCCCGCCCCCGGTACCAGCCGGACCAGGCGGGGCACACCGGTGCTCCGGCCCCCTCCGGAGCCCTCCGTGGCGGTTCCGGGGCCAAGGACCCGGCGCCCCGGCCCCGCCCGCCCGACGGCGAGGTGCCGGGCGACGCCTCCTCCTCCGGCACCCTCACGCTGACCAACCCGACCGACATCATCGCCACCCTGCCGTACCTGGTGGGTGAGCCACCCGACCCCGGGGTCGTGGTCCTCGCCATCCGGGGACGGGGCGTGCACTCCGTGTTCTGCGGCGACCTCGACAGGATGGACGCCGCCCCCGACCCGATGCGGCGCGCCGCGGTGCCCGTCGGTGCGGCCCTCGCCGAGGGGTGCACGGCGCTGGCCGTCGTCGCGTACGGGCCGCCCGAACGGGTCACCCCCTACGTGGACACACTCCTGACCGCGGCCCGGACGCGGGGCCTCACCGTCGTCGACGCCCTCCGGGTCACCGGCGGCCGGTACTGGTCCTACACCTGCGCCTCGGCCGGGTGCTGTCCGGCCGAGGGCACACGGGTCAACGTCGACGGTTCCACGGTCCCCGCGAGCGCGGTCCTGCACGGGATCGTCCCGGCACCGCCGTTCCACGCGACCATGGCCGACATCGCCCGGGTCCGTGCGCTCCTCACCCCCGTCGACGGGCAGGAACGGGCAGCGATGGACGCCGCCGCGGACCGCGCGGTGGCCCGCGCGCGCGAGCTGTCGACCCGGGGGGCGGGTGGCGTGCTCACCGACCGGGGGCTTCCCGCGGTCCTGGCGGCGGTCCGGTCCGAGCGGACGGGTGAGGCGGTCACCGACCCGGACGAGTTGGCCTGGCTGGGCGTGTACCTGACCGAGACCAGGGTGCGGGACGAGGTGTGGGCGAGGATCACCGCCGAGGCCGCGCCCGTCCACCAGGTGCTGTGGAGCCGGGTCACCCGTCACCTTCCGGCGGACCAGCGGGCGGCCCCGGCCTCACTCCT
This sequence comes from Nocardiopsis sp. NPDC058631, assembly GCF_042716955.1. NCBI lineage: Bacteria > Bacillati > Actinomycetota > Actinomycetes > Streptosporangiales > Nocardiopsidaceae > Nocardiopsis > Nocardiopsis sp. NPDC058631. The sequence continues at coordinate 3,074 of NZ_JBHXQY010000061.1, forward strand.
GGCGGTCGCCGCCTGGCAGCGCGGGGACGAGGCACTCGCGGCGGCCGCGCTGGACGTCGCCCTGACAGCCGATCCCGGCTACTCCATGGCCGTGTTGATGAGCCGTGCGCTCGCCTGGGGGCTCCCGGTGGAGCGCTGGCGGGAGTTCACCCCCCGCTGGCTGATGAGGGGGGCGGGCCCGCCGGAGGGCTGACCGGCCCCGGCGCCGGGCTGTTTCCGCACGGCTCGGGACGCGGGGTCGCCCGGGCGACCCCGCGGCGGTGCGGCCGGGGGCGGGGCGCGGGGAGAAGCGCCCCAGAGGGAGGCCGGGCCCGGCGAGCGTTCCGGTCCGTCCCCGGCCGTGCCCCGTGTGCCCACCGATGGCGGGGGCATGGGCCGCGACGCCCTAGGCTTGGAGGCATGCCGGAGTACATTTTCACCATGAACAACGTGCGCAAAGCGCACGGCGACAAGGTCGTCCTTGACAACGTTTCGGGGTCGTTCCTACCCGGAGCCAAGATCGGCGTCGTGGGCCCCAACGGTTCGGGTAAGTCGACGCTTCTGAAGATCATGGCCGGCATCGAACAGCCGTCCAACGGCGAGGCGCGGCTCATGCCCGGGTTCAGCGTCGGGCTGCTCGCACAGGAGCCCCAGCTCGATGCGGACAAGACGGTCCTGGAGAACGTCGAGGACGGCGTCGCCGAGACCAAGGCGATGCTGACCCGCTTCAACGAGATCGCCGAGCAGATGGCGACGGACTACTCCGACGAGCTGCTCGAAGAGATGGGCAAGCTCCAGGAGCAGCTCGACCACCGCAACGCCTGGGACCTGGACAGCCAGCTGGAGCAGGCGATGGACGCCCTGCGCTGCCCGCCCGGGAACGCCTCCGTCACCCAGCTCTCGGGTGGTGAGAAGCGCCGGGTCGCCCTGTGCAAGCTCCTCCTCGAACAGCCCGACCTCCTCCTGCTCGACGAGCCCACCAACCACCTCGACGCCGAGAGCGTGAACTGGTTGGAGCAGCACCTGGCCAAGTACCCCGGCACCGTCATCGCGATCACACACGACCGGTACTTCCTCGACCACGTCGCCACGTGGATCCTGGAGCTGGACCGCGGCCAGTTCTACCCCTACGAGGGCAACTACTCCACCTACCTGGAGACCAAGCAGGCCCGCCTGAAGGTCGAGGGGCAAAAGGACGTCAAGAAGGCCAAGCGCCTCAAGGACGAGCTGGAGTGGGTCCGGTCCAACGCCAAGGCGCGCCAGACCAAGAGCAAGTCCCGTCTGGCCCGCTACGAGGAGATGGCCGCGGAGGCGGACAAGACCCGCAAGCTGGACTTCGAGGAGATCCAGATCCCGCCGGGTCCGCGCCTGGGCAACACCGTGGTCGAGGTCAAGAACCTCACCAAGGGCTTCGACGACCGCGTGCTCATCGAGAACCTCAGCTTCTCTCTGCCGCCCAACGGCATCGTCGGTGTCATCGGCCCCAACGGCGTCGGCAAGACGACACTGTTCAAGATGATCGTCGGCGAGGAGACCCCCGACCAGGGCAAGATCACCGTCGGCGACACCGTCGAGATCTCCTACGTCGACCAGTACCGGGGCCGCATCGACAACAGCAAGAACGTCTGGGAGTCGATCTCCGACGGCGAGTCGTTCATCACGGTCGGCAAGGTGGAGATCCCGAGCCGCGCCTATGTGGCCGCGTTCGGTTTCAAGGGCTCCGACCAGCAGAAGCAGTCCGGGGTGCTCTCCGGAGGCGAGCGCAACCGCGTCAACCTGGCGCTCACCCTGAAGCAGGGCGGCAACCTGCTGCTCCTGGACGAGCCCACGAACGACCTGGACGTGGAGACCCTCGGCTCCCTGGAGAACGCGCTGCTGGACTTCCCCGGCTGTGCCGTCATCACCTCCCACGACCGCTGGTTCCTCGACCGCGTCGCCACGCACATCCTCGCGTGGGAGGGCGACGCCAACTGGTTCTGGTTCGAGGGCAACTTCGACTCCTACGAGAAGAACAAGATCGAGCGCCTGGGCGCGGACGCCGCGCGTCCGCACGCGGTGACCCACCGCAAGCTCACCCGCGACTAGGTCGTGTTCCGTGGATGCTTTCGGTTGATTCGGCGCTTGCGCCGATCGCCGCGAGCGGCCTCCAGGCAATCTCTCGCAAGACGAGTAGCGCAGGTCAGCCCGGGTCTGGCTGTCCAAGCGTGGTCGGCGCAGCGAGAGGCAGCCTGGCGGTTGCGAGCCCGGAATGATCCGCGGAACACGGCCTAGGTCGTACAGGCTTCCTCTCGCCGCGTCTTCGCGCGGGCGGGGCACCACCGGGCCGAACGTCGCACGCCCGCGTGCGAGAGAGGGCCGTCGGCCGACCCGAGGGCCTTTGGGAAGCGCTCCCCGGCCCCACTCCGTCCGAGCGCACACGCGGGGGCACCGGATCACCGGTGCCCCCGCGGTCGTCCCCGGGGACACGGGACCGCACGCTCGGATGTTCCCGGGGCCCGGCCCCAGAAGGGTTCCCGGGAACGTCGCGTACCCTGGACGCGATGACTTCCGCGCGTGATGACCAGCAGAGCATGGGCGAGCAGCCCGTGCGAATGACGTTCTACGAGGCCGTGGGCGGTGAGGAGACCTTCACCCGCCTGGTCCGCCGCTTCTACGAGGGTGTGGCCGACGATCCGGTACTGCGCCCGATGTACCCGGAGGAGGACCTGGGCCCGGCCGAGGAGCGCCTGCGCCTGTTCCTCATCCAGTACTGGGGCGGCCCACGCACCTACAACGAGCAGCGCGGCCACCCCCGGCTGCGGATGCGGCACGTCCCCTTCCGCATCGGCGCGGCCGAGCGCGACCTGTGGCTCAAGCACATGCGCGCCGCCGTCGACTCCCTCGACCTGCACGAGGTGCTGGAGCGCCAGCTGTGGGAGTACATGGTCATGGCCGCGCACAGCATGGTCAACGTCCAGGAGGACGCCGTGCCCCCGGAGGTCCCCAACCCGACACGCGTGTCGGTGGCCTCCGACGACGAGGGCGACGACGGTGAGGCCGTCACCATCTCCCTGAAGTAGGGGGTCCCCGGGGCGCGCGGGCCGGGAACCCCCCGTCGGTGCTGTGGCCGCACGGGACCGTCGGCCGCCCCGTCCCCCAGGGAGTGCCCCGTACGGTCCCACCGCGTGGCGGAGACGAACCGAAGAAGGAATCACCATGAGGTCAGAACCCCCGCCGGTTGGTCGACATGGCCGAACTGCGTACTGATCGCCTCATCCTCCGGCGGTGGCACGATCGCGACCTCGAACCCTGGGCGGCCATGAACGCCGACCCCGAGGTGAGGGAGCACCTGGGAGCCCTGCTGACCCGTGAGCAGAGCGATGCCTCGGTGGCCCGGTTCGAGGCCGACTTCGACCGGCGGGGCCACGGATGGTGGGCGGTCGAGGTGCGGGCCACGGGCGACTTCGTCGGTTTCGCGGGCCTGGACCAGGTGGAGGACGGCATGCCGTTCACCGGGGTGGAGATCGGCTGGAGGCTCGCCCGGTCCGCGTGGGGCCGGGGTTACGCCACCGAGGCCGCGCTGGCTGTCCTGGACCACGGCTTCGACACTCTCGCGCTTCCCGAGGTCCTCGCCGTGACCACGGCCGCCAATCTCCGTTCGCAGGCGGTCATGCACAGGATCGGTATGTCCCGGGACCCGGCGGCCGACTTCGACGACCCGACCGCGCCCGAGGGGCTGAGCGTGCTGTACCGCATCGCCAGAGGCCCCGGGAGCGGGGTTGCGCGCTCGACCGCGTGAGGGGGCGGCGTCCGCGGGAACCCCTCCCCGCGGAACCGCGGCCGGAGGCTACGCGTAGGCGGCGAGGAAGGCGCGCTCGGTGGCGTCGAGCCGCCGGGCGCTCTGCGTGGCCACGTCGAACCCCACCAGCACGGTCCGAGCCCGCAGGTACACGCGGTCGTCGTCGAGGATCTCGTAGGCGAGGGTGAAACTGGCGTTGCGCACCTCGGTCACCCACAGTTCCACGCGCACCGGATCGGTCCGGGGGAGCAGCGGCGCCACGTAGTCCGCTTCCTGGCGGGCCACCACCATGGCCCCGAAGATCTGGTCCCCCTCGACGGCGCCGCCGTAGCGCAGGAACGAGACCCGGGCGTCCTCCAGGTAGGTGAGCATCCGGACGTTGTTCACGTGGTGCTGGGGGTCGAGGTCGGCGTAGCGGACCTGTGCGAGGTGCACGTGCCGCGCGGGGGCCGACTCGGTGCCGACGGCTCCGGCGTCGATCTGTGTCACGGCTGGGTCCTCTCCTGCTGCTCTCCCCGGGGGGCGTACGACTCTCCGATTGTCTCAACGCCCCCCGGGGGGAGTCCCCCTTCCCACGTGCCCGATTCCTGTGTCGTTGCTCTCCCGGGGCCGGGGGAGAGGACGTCACTCCGCGAAGAGCCCCAGGTGGTGGGCGAGGAAGGCCAGCTGCTCGGAGTTGAGTGACACACTGCGGCTGACCGACCGCGCGCTGTGGCCCACCTCGGCCTCCCTGCGCAGCAGGACCGGCCGCTCCTCCACCGGGCCGGACGTGGCCTCCTGCATCGCCGCGCACAGTTTGCGCGCGTGCAGGGGGTCCACGCGCGTGTCGTTGTCGAACACGGTGAACAGGGTCGCCGGATAGCGGATACCCTCACGGACGTTGTGGTAGGGCGAGTAGCCCAGCAGCCACCCGAGCTGTTCGGGGTCGTCCGCGCTTCCGTACTCGACGCTCCACAGCTGGCCCAGGCCGAACCTCTCGTAGCGGACCATGTCCAGGAGCGGGGCGGAGCAGACCGCGGCCGTGAACAGGTCCGGGCGCTGGGTGACCATGGCGCCCACCAGGAGGCCGCCGTTGCTGCCGCCCATGACGGACAGGCGGCCGGGGTCGGTGACCCCGGTGGCGACCAGGTGCTCGGCCGCGGCGGCGCAGTCGTCGAAGACGTTCTGCTTGTGGGCCAGCATCCCCGAGCGGTGCCACTCCTCGCCCTCCTCCAGTCCTCCGCGCAGGTTGGCGACGGCGTACACGCCGCCCGCGCGGACCCAGGCCAGGGCGACCGCGGAGTAGGCGGGGGTGAGGGAGATCCGGAAACCGCCGTACCCGTAGAGGATCGTGGGCCGGGGGCCCTCGGCGGGGGCCGCGGGGGACACCACCAGCATGCGGACGGGGGTCCCGTCCCCGGAGGTGTAGGTGACCTGTTCGACGTTCACGTCCGGAAGGTCGATGCTCCCCGGGGCGTCGGCCCACACGGACACCCGGCCGGTGAGCGCGTCGTAGCGGTACACCGAGGAGGGGTGGGTGTTGTCGGTGTAGCCGAACCACGCCTCGTGGCCCCCCTCGGGGCGTTCGGAGAGCCCGCCGACGGTGCCCAGCCCGGGCATGTCCACGGTGCCCAGGAGTTCACCGGTGAGCAGGTCGCGCTGGGTGACCTCGCTGATGGCGTGACGGCTGTGGGAGACCAGCAGCTCCGGCCGTTCGAGGGCGGGGCCGTCCAGGACGGCGTAGTCCTCCAGTACCGCCTCCGGTTCCTCGGGAACCAGGGTGGTCCAGTTCTCGTACCCGGGGGCGGCCGGGTCGGTCACGCACAGGCGTCCGCGCGGCGCGTCCCGGTCCGTGTACAGGTACAGGAGCCCGTCCCGGCCCACGTGGGCGTCCACTTCGGCGTCGACGCCCTCCTGGACGGGTACCAGGCACGGCCGTTCCAGGTCGCCGTCGGACAGGTCCGCGATCCACATGTCGGTGGCCGCGGAGGTGCCCCGGACCGCGCGCATGATCAGCCAGCGGCCGTCCCGGCTCACGGAGGGGCTGTAGTACTCCGTCTTGTCGCGGTCGGCGCCGAAGATCAGGACGTCCTCCTCGACGGGCCTCCCCACCCGGTGCAGGTAGACGCGCCGGTGGTAGCCCTCCTCCCCTTCGGGGACCTCCTCCCGGGGCAGCCGCCGCACGTAGTAGAAGGCGGAGGAGTCCGGCAGCCACGCGATCGGGCTGTAGCGGGCCCGCTCGACAGGGCCGTCCACCAGGTCGCCGCTGTCGACGTCCACGATCCGCAGGACGGACTCCTCGTCGCCGCCCTCGGAGAGCTGGTAGGCGAGCAGGCGCCCGTCGGGGCCGGGCTTCCAGGCGTCCAGGGTGGTCAGTCCCCCGGGGTCGAGCGCGCCGGGGTCGACCAGGACGCGCTCGGGTCCGTCGCCGTCACGGACGCAGAGCACCGCGTGCTCCTGGTCGGCGGTGCGGCGGGCGAAGAAATGGCGGTCGCCGCGCCAGACGGGGGCTCCGACGGCTCCGGCGCCGAGGAGGGACCGGAGTTCGCCGGCGAACCAGTCGCGCGCCCTGTACTGCCCTGAGGCCTCGGCGTAGAGGGCGTCCTGCGTCGCCGCCCACTCCTTGGTGGCGGTGGATTCGTCGTCCTCCAACCACCTGTAGGGGTCGCCGACCTCGTGGCCGTGCAGATTCTCAATGACGTCGAGCCGTGCGGCCCGGGGGTAGCGGAGTTCACGCATACTTCGCACTCTATCCACCGCTATCAACCTCTGAGTGTTCGGCGCGGCGCCAGGCTGAAACGGGGTTTGTCGAGCGCACAATAGGACCACGAAAAGCGTCAACACGCGGTTTCTGGGCGGCCCGGCGTAAATTGGGGTGGCGCCGGGGCGGTCCGAACACGCAAACTGAATGCGGGACGCAACTCGGCGGGACCACCGGGAGGTCCGTGTGGCAAGGCGTACAGAACCACCGATCCTCGGATCGGTGCACAGGGAGGTCTCCTGGCTGGCCGAACGGCTGGCCGGGGAAGAGACACGGTCGTTCACCACGACCGGGACGGCGCGATGAGCGGCCGAAGCAGCAGGGAGGGTGGCACAGGGGCCGCCCGCCGCCATGTGCTGCTGCTCAACGCCAGCTTCGAACCACTGACGACACTGCCCCTGCGCAGGGCGATCCTCCTCGTGCTGCGGGAGAAGGCCGAGGTCGTCCACCAGGACGACACGGGGACGGTGCTGCACTCGGCGACACGTTCCTACGACGTGCCGTCGGTCATCCGGCTCAGGCGCTACATCAGCGTCCCGTACAGCCGCAGGGTGCCCCTCACCCGTGTGGCACTGATGCGGCGGGACAGGCACGTGTGCGGCTACTGCGGGAAGAAGGCCGAGACCATCGACCACGTCATCCCGCGCAGCCGGGGCGGTGCACACGTGTGGGAGAACGTGGTCGCGGCCTGCAAACCGTGCAACCACCGCAAGGCGGACAAGTTCCTGGACGAACTCGGCTGGGAGCTGCACATCACCCCGAAGGTGCCGAAGGGTCCCCACTGGCGGCTGATCAACGGTGATCTGCACGGCGACCCCCAGTGGGAGCCGTACATGGCCCACCTCGCGGCGTAGCGTCCGGCCGGACACGCACCGGCGGACAGGCTCCAGCGGTTCGGCGGGGCTGGACCCGGGCGTCCCACCCGGTCCCCGCCACACCCCTCCCGCCCTTCGGCGCGGCCCTCACGGGCGGCCGGGGGGCGGCCGTGTGCCGACGGGCCCTCACGGCCGCCCCCCCGGCCGTGCGGACCCCTCCACCCGGTGGCGGGGCATGCGATGCCCGGGGGCGGCGAGCGGCCGTATTCTGACGGCATGCCGAGATACGACTTCCGCTGCCGCGAGTGCGGCGACACCTTCGAGCTCTCCCGTCCGATGGCCGAGGCCGGTGACCCCGCGTCCTGCCCGCAGGGGCACGGCGACACCGTGCGGCTGCTGTCCACCGTGGCGGTGGGCGGACGCGCGTCCGCCCCCGCGCCGTCCGGCGGCGGGGGGTGCTGCGGGGGCGGCTGCTGTTCCTGAGTCCCGGGGTCCGCGCGGGGCCCGCACCGGCCGGGGGTGGCCGCCTCACCGTACGGGGAGGCGCATTCCGCCCCGGACCTGGCGCGCCGCCGGCTCCACACGCACGCAGGGGGCGGTCCCGACAGGACCGCCCCCTGCGTTCGGCTTGTGCCTTCCGGTGCCTACCGCTCGATCTGCGACACGTCGCGCGCGGCGCCGGTCGAGGCCGAGGTGGCCATCGCCGCGTAGGCGCGCAGTGCGGCCGTCACGGGGCGTTGGCGGTCGCGCGGCCGGAACCGGCCCAGCTCCTTGAGCAGACGCTCGCGCCGGGCTTCGAGCTCCTCGTCGGAGACCTCCAGGGCGATACCCCGGTTCGGGATGTCGATGGTCACGATGTCGCCGTTCTCGACGAGGGCGATGTCGCCGCCTGCCGCCGCCTCGGGGGAGGCGTGGCCGATCGACAGGCCCGAGGTGCCGCCGGAGAAGCGGCCGTCGGTGATGAGCGCGCAGGCCTTGCCCAGTCCGCGGCCCTTGAGGAAGCTCGTCGGGTACAGCATCTCCTGCATACCGGGACCGCCCTTGGGGCCCTCGTAACGGATGACCACCACGTCACCGGGCTCGATCCGCTTGTTGAGGATGCCGTCGACGGCGTCCTCCTGGGACTCGAACACCTTGGCGGGGCCGGAGAAGGTCCACAGTTCCTCCTCCACGCCGGCCGTCTTGACGATCGCGCCGTCGGGGGCGAGGTTGCCGAACAGCACGGCCAGGCCGCCGTCCTTGGTGTAGGCGTGCTCGACGGAGCGGATGCAGCCGTTCTCACGGTCGGCGTCCAGGGTGTCCCACCGGGTGTCCTGGGAGTACGCCTTGGTGGTGCGCTTGCCTCCCGGGGCGGCGTGGAACAGTTCCACGGCCTTCGGCAGGACGGTGTCGGAGGTGATGTCCCAGTCGGCGATGAACTCGCCGACGGTCTTGCCGTGCACCGTGGGCAGGGACGTGTCGAGCAGTCCGCCGCGGGCGAGTTCGCCCAGGATGGAGGGGATGCCGCCGGCCCGGTGGACGTCCTCGATGTGGTACTTCTCGGTGTTGGGCGCGACCTTGCACAGGCACGGCACCCGGCGGGAGACCGCGTCGATCTCGGGCAGGCCGAACTCGACGTCGGCCTCGGTGGCGGCGGCCAGCAGGTGCAGGATCGTGTTGGTGGAACCGCCCATGGCCACGTCCAGGGCCATCGCGTTGCCGAAGGCGGCCGGGGTCGCGATGGACAGGGGCAGGACGGAGTCGTCGTCGTCCTCGTAGTAGCGCTTGGCGGCCTCCACGACCAGCCGTCCGGCGTCCTCGTACAGGGCGCGGCGCGCGGTGTGGGTGGCGAGCACCGTGCCGTTGCCGGGCAGGGCCAGGCCCAGCGCCTCGGTGAGGCAGTTCATCGAGTTGGCGGTGAACATGCCGGAGCAGGAGCCGCACGTGGGGCAGGCGGCCTCCTCCATCTCGTCGAGTTCGGCCTGGGAGACGCTCTCGTCGGCGGCGGCGATCATGGGGTTGATCAGGTCGAGCTTGCGGACGGTCGTGGCGGTGCCGTCGACCACGGTGACCTTGCCCGCCTCCATGGGGCCGCCGGAGACGAACACCGTCGGGATGTTGAGGCGCAGCGCGGCCAGCAGCATGCCGGGGGTGATCTTGTCGCAGTTGGACACGCACACCAGGGCGTCGGCGCAGTGGGCGTTGACCATGTACTCCAGGGAGTCGGCGATCAGCTCGCGGCTCGGCAGTGAGTACAGCATGCCGCTGTGCCCCATGGCGATGCCGTCGTCCACGGCGATGGAGTTGAACTCGCGGGGGACGCCTCCCGCCCCGCGGATCGCCTGGGCGACCACGTCCGCGACCTCGCGCAGGTGGACGTGGCCGGGGACGAACTCGGTGAAGCTGTTGGCCACGGCCACGATGGGCTTACCGAAGTCCTCGCGCTCTACACCGGTCGCGCGCATGAGGGCGCGCGCGCCTGCCATGTTCCTGCCGTGTGTGACCGTGCGTGAGCGTAGGACTGGCATGGGGCGGGCTCCCAATCGTTACGGGTGTTTCCCTTCGATGGTAGCCCCCCTGGAGAGCGCCTTCGGTCTCGGAGTGGAAGACGCGGCTTCCGGATGGTGAGACGGGCCTGGTGGGGTCCCCGGTGCGAGGGCGCGGTGGGGCCGTCCGGGGCGGGGCGGTCCCGAGACGGTGGCGGACCCGCGTGCGCGTCGCCGGACACACGAAAGGCCCGGGTACCACGGCGTCGTGGTCCGTCCCGGGCCCGCACGGCGACAGGGGTCGGGGCACCGAGGGGGAGGTGCCCCGTTCAGTACCGGGGAGGCAGCGCCTTCTTCGCTGCTCGGTAGATCTCCTCGATCTCGGTCTCGGTCAGCCGGTCCCGGCCGCTGCGCAGCCACTTGCGGACCTTGGTGCCGGTGATGATGTCCACACCGCGCAGCCGGTGGCTGTCCCAGGGCATTCCGGGGCCGTAGATGGCCAGCGACGCGCGCACCTTGATCTCGCGCCCGAGCTCGGAGCTGATCAGCTCCTCCGCCCGCTTGGCCTCCTCCAGTGCCTCGTCGATGCGCTCGTTCTTGCTGAAACGGCCGTGGTAGAGCTTCTCCAGCTTGTTGCGCAGCGGGAGGCGCTTGTCCCACGACTCGGAGTCGATCGCGAACGCTCCGCGCCGACCCACGATGAAGTGGTCGATCTGGCCGTTGCCGCCGGGCACGGCGCGTGCGTGGAGCACGCGGTAGCCGAGCTGCTTCATGACCTTGAGCTGGACCTCGGTGCGCCGCTGCACGGCCGAGGGCTTGCGCCAGCGGGGGATCTCCGACTCGCGGCGGGAGTAGTACACGATGGTTCCGACCAGGGTGAAAATCCCCAGTGTGGCGCCGAGGCGCCAGTCGGACGTGACAAGGCCGACGAGAGCGGTGACCACGGCCGCGCTGCCCCCGCGGACGACCCACTTGCGCGTCGACTGGTTGTCCTTGAGGGCGCCGTACACGGCTCTGGTGCCCGAGGGGCCCTTGTTCTTGCGCTGGTTGGGGAAGAAGAGGGTTTCGTGTCCTTCCTTCCCGGAGTCCTGGGACGGTTGGCTCTGGCCGTTCACTCTGGTTGCCGATTCCACGTCGGACAGGTTAGTTCGATCCATATCCGAGTCCTAGTGCATTACTTCTCACACTTTTGTTCCCTTACGGTTCGGTGTCGACAGGTGTCGAATGTGTCGGGTCGGGGAATGTCCAGGGGTTCGTCGCTATCTCTGAAGAACTGCGGTCCTTCTTCGTGGTGCCCGGTGTCCTCCCCGCTAATCTGGGTCGGTATGACCCAGATCCACGACCTTCCGGCGCACCGGCTCGCGGCGATGGTCCGCAGTCGTGAAGTGTCCCCTCCTGAGATCGCTGAGCACTATCTGCGCCGGATCGACCAGTACGACCACCGCTATGGCGCGTACATTACGGTCGCATCAGAAATGGCGCTCGAACAGGCCCGGTACGCGGAAAAACGTCTGATGGGCGACACGCCGGACACCCTGCCGCCGCTCCTCGGGGTCCCCGTCCCCGTCAAGGACCTCGACCCCGTCGCCGGGATCCGCTTCACACAGGGCTCGGCCGTCCACCGCGACACCGTCGCACCGGTCGACTCCGACCTGGTCGCGCGCCTTCGCGGCGCGGGGACCGTGATGGTGGGGAAGACCAACACCCCCGAGTTCGGCTCCAGCTGCTACACGGAGAACGACGTCGCCGCCCCCTCCCGCAACCCGTGGGACACCCGCCTCTCGCCGGGAGGCTCCAGCGGCGGTGCGGCCGCGGCCGTCGCCGCCGGACTGGCGCCGGTCGCGCAGGGCAGCGACGGCGGCGGTTCCATCCGCATCCCCGCCGGCGTCTGCGGGCTCTTCGGGCTCAAGCCCACCCGCGGCCGCGTCTCGGGGGCGCCTTTCAAGCCCGACCTCGTCGGCCTCTCCACCGCCGGGCCCCTGACCCGCGACGTCCGGGACGCCGCCCTGCTCCTGGACGTCATGGCGTTCTCGCGGCCCGGGGACTACTACACCGCACCGCCACCGGCCCCGGGTGAGACGTTCACCGACCACGTGGACCGGGAACCCGGACGCCTGCGCATCGGCGCCTACGCCACCACCGGGTCGGCGGGCATCCCCGTCCACCCGGAGGTCCTGAGGGCCCACGAGGGCGCGGTCCGCCTCCTGGCGGAACTCGGCCACGACGTCGAGGAGGTGCCGGAGCCCGGCGACGCCCACTTCGGCGGCACCTTCACCGACGACTTCCAGGTGATCTGGGCCGCGATGGCCTCCGCCTCCCCGGTGCCCCCCGACCGGGAGGCCGAACTCGGCCCCCTCAACCGCTGGCTGCGCGAACGCGCCAGGTCCACACCGGTCCCCGCCTACATCGCGGCCTGTGCCCGGCTCCAACGCGGTGTCCGCTCCCTCGTCGCCGCCACCGAGCCCTACGACGCGGTGCTCACGCCCACCCTGGCGCTGCCCCCGGTCCCGGTCGGCCATTTCTCCGGAGGCGGGCCGGAGGAGGAGTTCCGGCGGATGACCGGTTTCACACCGTTCACGTCCGTGTACAACGTCTCGGGGCAGCCGTCGGTGAACGTCCCCCTGCACTGGTCCGCCGACGGTCTGCCGATCGGCTCCATGCTCACCGGCCGCATGGGCGGCGAGGGCACCCTGCTGGCGCTGTCGGCGCAGCTCGAACAGGCCAGGCCCTGGTTCCACCGGGTCCCGCCCGGCTGGAACGGCTGACTTCCGCCGCGTGGAGGGAGGTCAGCGCGGCTCCTCGGACGCGGACACCGCGGCCTCGGCGCCCGAGGCGGCGCCGTGCACCGGAGGCGCGTCCAGGACCGGGGCGACCTCCTCCACCGAGGGGCCGCCGTCCGCCTCCGGGCCGGGCCTGGGCAGGAACAGGCTCAGCACCGCCGCCACCAGGACCAGGCCGGCCGCTCCGGCCACACCGCCGACGATGCCGTTGGAGTCGATCAGCGCGCCGGTGAGCGGCCCGGCGATCGCGCCTCCGGTCCCCATCGCCGTGGCCGTCCAGCCGAAGGCCTCCGCCCTGCGGTGGGACGGCGCCGTGTCACCGATGCGCCCCATCACCGCAGCCAGGGTGGGGGCGAGGGCCAGGCCGGACACGAACAGCAGGGGTGTGATCAGGAGAGGGCTCGGCAGGTGCGTGACCGGCGGCACGAACGGGATCAGGATCGCCAGCCCGAAGGCCGCCGCGAAGCTGCGCAGCGCCAGGCGGGGGCGCCCGCGCAGGGACCCCGCGACCACACCGCCCACCAGCGACCCCAGTGCCCACACGCTGGCCATCACCATCACGTACTGCGGGGCGTCGAGTTCGTTGGCCCAGGCCACGATGACCAGGTCCATGCCGATGACCCCGGAGACCATGAGCAGGCACATCGCGAAGACCGTGCACAGGGCCGGATAGAACAGCAGGCTCCGGCGGGGGCGGGCCTCCTCCGCGTGACCCGCGCCCCCGCCCTCGACAGGGGCGGGGCCGGTCGCCCCGGCCCGGCGCAGGGACCACGCGAAGCCCACCGCGCCCAGGACGCCCAGCGCCGCGAGGAGGAACAGGGCCTGGCGGGGGCCCGCCATCGCCACGACACCGGCGGTGAGCACCGGGGAGAAGATGAAGAGGAGTTCTTGGGTGGTCGCCTCGGCCGCGTAGATCGCCTGTCTCTCGGGGCCGCGCGTGAGACGCGGCCACAGAGCGCGCACGATCTGGTTGGCGGGCGTGCCGAACAGCCCCGTCCCCAGCGCCAGCGGCAGCGACAGCCACCACAGCCCCTCCGGCAGCAGGGCCAGCGCCACCAGCCCCACGCTGAACACCAGTCCGCACACCAGCACCAGCCGGTCGGTTCCGCCCCGGTCCGCCATGCGCCCTCGCAGCGGACCCACCAGGGCCATGCCGAGCGTGAAGGCACCCGCGACCAGCCCGGCCAGGGTGTAGGAGTCCGTCCAGTCCTCGACCAGGAACGTGACCGCGATCATCAGGCCCGGCGTGTAGAAGCGGGCGGCGAGGGACCAGGAGAGGAGGGACAGGACGTGGGGGGCGGCGAAGAGCCGCCGGTAGTTCGCGAGCACACTTCGATTATGCAGACGGGCAGCCCGTTCGGCGATCCGATTAACGCCCTGCTCAGAACCGGGGCACTCACGTTCCACCGTGTCTCGTCGCACCGTGTTCGCCGTCCGGTACCGGCCACGGGCGCGGCCACGTTCTGACCCCACGCCGGGACGACCTCCGGTGTACGGAGCCTCCGGTAGGGCATGATCGGTTCCTGTGAGGGACGCTCAGCTGGCCCGTGTGGCCGAGCAGTACGGGGTCGCGACAAGCTACGAGGACTGGCGGGGTAGACAGGTCCCGGTCGGCCCGGACACCATCCGTCATGTCCTGCGGGCCCTGGGGGTGGATCCGGAGTCGCCGGACGCCGCGGTGCGGCGCGGCATGCTGCCCCCGGCGGTCGTCGTCCGCGAGGGCAAGGCCCCCGACCTGGTGCTGCCCGACAGCGCGCGCAGTGTCGTCGAGACCGCCGACGGCTCCCTGCTGCCCTTCGACCCCGGCCTCCCGCTGGGCTCCCACGTCCTGCGGGTCACCGACGCCGGCGTCGAGCACGACGCGCCCCTCCTCGTCGTCCCCGACCGGATCGAACCCGGCGCCCTGAGGGACAACCCGCGCCTGTGGGGGCTCATGGCGCAGTTCTACAGCGTCCGGTCCCGCGCCTCCTGGGGGACCGGCGACCTGCGCGACCTCGCCGAACTCGCCGACTGGAGCGCCCGCGACCTGGGTGCCGACTTCACCCTGGTCAATCCGGTGCACGCCACCGAGCCGCTGCCGCCGGTCGAGCCGTCGCCCTACCTGCCGGTCAGCCGCCGCTACGCCAGCCCCCTCTACATCCGCGTGGAGGACGTGCCCGAGTACGCCAGGCTCGCCCCCGCCCAGCGCGAGGGCGTCCAGCGCCTGGCCCGCCCCCTGCGCGAACGCGGCCGCACCGCCGACCTGCTCGACCGCGACGCCGTGTGGAGGGCCAAGCGCACCGCCCTGGAGGTGCTCTTCGAGATACCCCGCGCGCCCGGCCGGGAGGCGTCCCTGCGCGCCTACCTCGAACGCGAGGGCCGGGACCTGGTCGAGTTCGCGACCTGGTCGGCGCTGGCCGAGGAGCACGGGAGCGACTACCGCGCCTGGCCCGGGAACCTGCGCGACGCGGGCTCCCGCACCGTGGGCGCGGAGGCCCTGCGACGCTGGCCCGCCGTGGAGTTCCACCGCTGGCTCCAGTGGATCCTCGACGAACAACTCGCCCAGGCGCAGGCCACCGCCCGGGCCGGTGGGATGGGCGTCGGCATCGTCCACGACCTCGCCATCGGGGTGCAGGCGGGTGGAGCGGACGCGTGGATGTACGGGGACGCACTGCTCTCCGCGCTGCACGTGGGTGCGCCGCCGGACGAGTTCAACCGCCTCGGCCAGGACTGGGGCCAGCCGCCCTGGAACCCGAGGCGGCTCGCCGAACTCGGCTACGGGCCGTTCCGGCAGATCCTCGACCAGGCGCTCCGACACGCGGGCGGCGTCCGGATGGACCACGTCATGGGCATGTTCCGGCTGTGGTGCGTGCCCGAGGGCGCCTCCGCCGACCAGGGCACCTACCTCAGGTTCGACCACGAGGGCATGGTGGGAACGCTCCTCCTGGCCGCGCACGGGGCGGACGCCGTCGTCGTGGGGGAGGACCTGGGCACCGTCGAGCCGTGGGTGCGTGAGCACCTCGCCGACCGCGGGGTGCTGGGCACGTCGGTCCTGTGGTTCGAGCACGACGCCGACGGCGAACCGCGCGCCCCCGGTGACTGGCGCGCCGACTGCCTGGCCACGGTCGCCACACACGACCTGCCCCCGGTGGGGTCGATCCTCTCCGCCGAGCACGTGGACCTGCGCGACCGGCTGGGCCTCCTCGGACGCCCGGTGGAGGAGGAGAGGGCCGAGGCCGAGGCCCGGGTGGAGCGGTGGCGGCTCCTGCTGGTGGAGCTGGGTCTGCTGGACGCCGGGGTCGACCCGGTGGCAGACCCGGCCGCCGTGGTGGCGGCCGTGCACGCCTACCTGATGGCGACCCCGGCCCGGATGATCGGTGTGGCGCTCACCGACGTGGTGGGGGAGCGCCGGATGCAGAACCAGCCCGGCACCAGCACCGAGTACCCGAACTGGCGCATCCCGCTCACCAGCGCCGAGGGGGAGCCTGTGCTCGTGGACGAGCTGCTGGCCGACCCCCGCATGGTGGCACGCATCCGCCGCACGCTCGGACCGGTCGGCGGAGGCCGGGGCCGCACCCTGTAGAGGGCCCCGCCACGCCGGCGGCCCCGGGGAGGGACTCCCCGGGGCCGCCGCGCGGTCCGCTCCTACGGGCGGCCCTCACCCGCGGCGATGTCGACGGCGCGGGCACGCA
This sequence comes from Nocardiopsis sp. NPDC058631, assembly GCF_042716955.1. Taxonomy (NCBI): domain Bacteria; kingdom Bacillati; phylum Actinomycetota; class Actinomycetes; order Streptosporangiales; family Nocardiopsidaceae; genus Nocardiopsis; species Nocardiopsis sp. NPDC058631. Next base: position 19,302 of record NZ_JBHXQY010000061.1, read on the forward strand.
GAGCGCGCTCCACGCCCGCGCGGCCCTCGATCAGGAGGCGGCGCAGCGCCGGGGCGGGAGCGGCCTCGGCGATGTAGGCGTCCGTGCGCTCCAGCGTCGCCTCCTCCACCAGCCCGCCCGGGTACACCACCTCGGCGAAGGTCTGGGCGAACTCGCCCGTCCACTTCTCCCAGGCGGGGGCCAGCTGTGCGAAGTACTTCTCCATGTAGGGCCGGTACAGCTCCGCCTGGCCGGGCTCGGTGAAGCCCATCAGGACGGCGCGGAACTCGGCGTTGGCCAGCTCCTCGCCCACGATCCGCTCCCACGCGGCGGCCTTGGCCGCGCGGGTCGGGACCGCGGCGCGGGCTCCGGCGGCGTGCCGGCGGCCCGCCGCCGTCGGGTCGGCCTCCAACTCGGCGACGATCTCGGCCTCGCCGGCCTCACCCGCCGCGACCAGGCGGCGCAGCAGGGTCCACCGCAGGTCCGTGTCCACGGTCAGCCCGTCCACGGTGATCGCGCCGTCCAGCAGACCGCGGACCAGGGACAGGTGGGCGTCGCTCACGGCCGTGCCCGCCAGCGCGTTGGCGTAGGCGAGCTGGAGGTCGCCCCCGGGCTCGGCCGAGGTCAGCAGCTCGCGCAGCCGGTCGGCGAGCTGCTCGAACCCGAACGGCCGCCACGCCGGGTCCGCGTACATGTGCAGGGCCGAGGCGGCCTGGCGCAGCAGGGTCTGCGCGACCATCACGTCGTCCACGCCGCTGATTCCGGAGATCACCAGGGCCACGTAGTCGCGGGCGGCCATCTCCCCGTCGCGGGTCATGTCCCAGGCGGCGCCGAAGGCCAGGGCCCGCGGCAGCGACTCACGGATCTCGCCGGCGCCCTCCACCACCGTGCGCAGGGAGCGCTCGTCGAGACGGAGCTTGGTGAAGGTGAGGTCGTCGTCGTTGATCAGCACCAGGTCCGGCCGGACCCTGCCGACCAGGGCGGGCACCTCGGTGCGCGCGCCGCTGACGTCCAGCTCCAGGCGTTCGCGTCGTACGATGCCGTCGGGGGTGCGGTCGTACAGCCCGATCGCCAGGCGGTGCGAGCGCAGCGTCGGGTGCTCGGGGGTCGCCTCCTGGAGCACGGCGAACGACGTGAAGGCCCCGTCGGCGTCCACCTCGAACTCCGGGCGCATCGTGTTGACGCCCGTGGTCTCCAGCCACTCGCGGGACCAGGCCGACAGGTCCCGGCCGGAGGCGGCCTCCAGGTGCTTGAGGAGGTCCTTCAGCTCGGTGTTGCCGAACGCGTTCTCCTTGAAGTAGGCGCGCACGCCCGCGAAGAACGCGTCCACGCCCACGTACGCCGCGAGCTGCTTGAGCACCGAGGCGCCCTTGGCGTAGGTGATGCCGTCGAAGTTGACCTCGACCGCCTGGATGTCGACCATGTCGGCGGCGATCGGGTGGGTGGAGGGCAGCTGGTCCTGGCGCAGCGCCCAGGACTTCTCCACGTTCGCGAACGTCGTCCAGGCGTCGGTCCACCTGGTGGCGTTGGCCTGGCAGTACACACTGGCGTAGGTCGCGAACGACTCGTTCAGCCACAGGTCGTCCCACCAGCGCATGGTGACCAGGTCACCGAACCACATGTGCGCCATCTCGTGCAGGATCGTCTCCGCGCGGCGCTCGTAGCGGGCGTCGGTGACGCGGGACCGGAAGACGTAGTCCTCCAGGAAGGTCACCGCGCCCGCGTTCTCCATGGCGCCCGCGTTGAACTCGGGCACGAACAGCTGGTCGTACTTGCCGAACGGGTACCGCAGGTCGAACAGGCCGTGGAAGAAGTCGAAGCCCTGCTTGGTGACCTCGAACAGGGCGTCGGAGTCCAGGTGCTCGGCCAGTGAGGCCCGGCAGTACAGGCCCAGCGGGATGCCGTCGTGCTCGTCGCGCACCACGTGGTACGGGCCGGCGATGAGCGCGGTGATGTAGGTGGAGACCACGGGGGTGGGGGGGAAGTGCCAGCGCACCCGCTCGCTGCCGGCAGCCTCGCGCACCACGTCGGGGGCACTGTTCGACACGACCTCCCACGACGGGGGAGCGAACACCGTCAGCTCGAAGGAGGCCTTCAGGTCGGGCTGGTCGAAGCACGTGAACATGCGGTGCGCGTCCGCCGTCTCGAACTGGGTGTACAGGTACACCGAGTCGTCCACGGGGTCCACGAAGCGGTGCAGCCCCTCACCGGTGCGCATGTAGGCGGCGTCGGCGACGACCGTCAGCTCGTTCTCGGCGGCCACCTCGGGAAGGATGAGGCGCTCACCGTCGAACAGCTCGGCGGGGTCGAGCGCGGCACCGTTCAGTGTCGCCGTGAGCACCCTCGGGGCGACCAGTTCGACGAACGTGCGAGCACCCGGCTCCGAGCTGGAGAAGCGGACCACGGTGGTGGACCGGAAGGTCTCGGCGCCCGTGGTCAGGTCCAGCTCCACCGCGTAGGAGTCGACGCTGAGAATCCGCGCGCGTTCCCGAGCCTCGTCCCGTGTCAGGTTCCCTGCCACTCCACGCTCCCTCCACGGCCGCCGTCACCGTCGGCCGGATCGTTGCCGACCACGGCGAGTCCGCCGCGTGGGTGGAGCGTCGTCGGGCCGGAGGTCGTCTTCACTCGGCACTGATCCTGCCACGGGCGCGGACGGAATGCGCAACCGATGGCCGGGGTTGCCTACCTACGACGCGAAGTTCCCGTCCCCCGCGTCCGATCCGAGGAGCAGCGATGACGCAGACGACCGACCCCTCCGGCGGTCCCGAGACCGTGTACGCCGACATGTGGTTCGACCCCGCGTGCCCGTGGGCGTGGATCACCTCGCGCTGGCTGGTCGAGGTCGAACAGGTCCGGCCGGTGAGAGTGCGCTGGCGCGTGATGAGCCTGGGCGTGCTCAACGAGGGCAGGGACCTGCCGGAGGACTACCGCGAGTCCATCGACAGATCCTGGGCCGCAGTGCGCGTGTGCGTCGCGGCCGAGCAGCGCTTCGGCCCCGAGGTCCTGGGCAGCCTGTACACGGCCCTCGGCACGCGCTTCCACAACGGCGCCGAGCCGCGCGACACGGACACGATCCGCGCCGCGCTGGCGGACGCGGGCCTTCCCGAGGACCTGGCGGAGGCGGCCGGGAGCACCGCGTACGACGAGGCGCTGCGCGCGTCGCACGGTGAGGCCATGAAGCTGGTCGGCGAGGACGTCGGCACCCCCGTCGTCCAGGTGGAGGACGTGGCCTTCTTCGGCCCGGTCGTCACCCCCGTCCCGCGCGGCGAGGACGCCGGGACGTTGTGGGACGGCGTCCGCCTGGTCGCCGGGACCGAAGGGTTCTTCGAGCTCAAGCGGACCCGCACCCGCAACCCCGTCTTCGACTGAGGGTCCCGACCGTGCGCCCCGGCGGGCCGGGGCGCACGGGGCCCTGCCGGGGACGGTCCCGGAGGCGGGCACCGCACGGCACACTGGAGGAGAGCCCGGCGTGGGCCGACCGGGCAGCGGACGGCAGTCCGCGCCGCCGGACCGCGGTCGCCGGAGCACCGACCGACACACGAGCGAAGGACGGCCCATGTCCGGACCCGACGACGACCGCAGGGTCGAGTTCCTCGACGACCTCGACATCCTGCCCGACACCACCAGCGACGAACGCGGCGTGGGCTGGGGCGAGGACTCCGAGGAGGACTCCACCGCACGGCTCATCGCCGACCGCCCGCCCCACTGGGGCTGACACCGGTACCGCCGCCATCCGTGGAACCACGGGTGAGCGGTCCCGCTCCGACCCTGCTCTGGTCAACCCGAATCGCGTTCTGAGACAGTGGGGCCATGCGATCCCTCTACATCGACGGCGCCTGGCGCGACTCCGCCTCCGACGAGGCCCTGGACGTGGTCAACCCGGCGACCGAGCAGGTCATCGACACCGTTCCCGCCGGAACGGCCGAGGACGTCGAGGCCGCGGTCGAGGCCGCGGCCGCCGCCTTCCCCGCCTGGTCCGCGCTCACCCCTGGCCAGCGCGTCACCCACCTGGCCAAGGCCCACGAGCTGTTCAGCGCCCGCATCGACGACATCGCCGCCGAGATCACCCGGGACATCGGTGCGCCCGCGGTGTTCTCCCGCAAGGTGCAGGCCGGTCTGCCGTCCCTCATGTTCCAGACCTACATCGACCTGGTCGAGGAGTCCGGCGAGCGCTACTTCGGCGGTGAGAGGCTCGGCAACTCACTGGTCGTGCGCGAGCCCGTCGGCGTCGTCGGCGCCATCACGCCGTGGAACTACCCGCTCCACCAGATCGTCCTCAAGGTCGTCCCCGCCCTCCTGGCGGGCAACACCGTCGTCCTCAAACCCAGCGAGATCGCCCCGCTGAGCGCCTACGCCCTCACCGAGGTCCTCCACGAGGCCGGGCTTCCCGCCGGGGTGTTCAACCTGGTGTCCGGTACCGGGCCGGTCGTCGGCGAGGCCATCGCCGCCCACCCGCGCGTGGACATGGTGTCCTTCACCGGCTCGACCCGCGCCGGGACCCGTGTGAGCCAGGTCGCCGCCGAGACCGTCAAGAGGGTCGCGCTCGAACTGGGGGGCAAGTCGCCCAACGTCATCCTGCCCGGGGCCGACCTCGTCAAGGCCGTCAAGCGCGGTGTCGCAGACGTCATGCGCAACACCGGACAGAGCTGCAACGCCCTCACCCGCATGCTGGTGCACCGCGACTCCTACGAGGAGGCGGTCTCCCTCGCGGCCGAGTCCGCGGCCAAGTACGTGCCCGGCGACCCCGAGGACGAGGCGACCCGGATGGGCCCGCTCGTCTCCAGGGCCCAGTTGGACAAGGTCCGGGGCTACGTCGCGCTCGGCGTCGAGGAGGGCGCCCGCCTGGTCGTCGGCGGGCCCGAGCCCGTCGAGGGCCGCGACCGGGGCTACTACGTCAGGGCCACGGTCTTCGCGGACGTGCGCAACGACATGCGCATCGCCCAGGAGGAGATCTTCGGCCCCGTGCTGGTCATGATCCCCTACGACACGGTCGAGGAGGCGGTCGCCATCGCCAACGACACCGTGTACGGGCTCAACGCCGCCGTGTGGTCGGGCGACCCCGAGAGCGGACTGGCCGTCGCACGCAGACTCAGGGCGGGACAGGTCGAGCTCAACGGCGGTGCCCTCAACCCGCGCGCACCCTTCGGCGGCTACAAGCGCTCCGGGAACGGCCGCGAGTGGGGACTGCCCGGCCTGGAGGAGTTCTGCGAGGTCAAGGCCGTCCAGATGTGAGACCCGCCAGGGCCGGGACCGCGCCCGGTGTGCGCGGTCTCACGGCCCCTGACCGGCGCTTCGAGGAATCGGCCCCGGTGACGGCCGCGTTGTGCGGTGTGGAAAAATTTCGTCTGGTCATCCCCTGGTCGAACCCAATGAGGTGTGAGTTGAGCAACAAGCCCGCGGTCTCCAAGGCAGGGCCCATCGGCAAGGACATCAAGTCGATGATCGTCTACAACGCCGTCGCCGTCATCTCCATGGCGCTCTTCGCCGTCCTGGGTCTGAGCGTGGCGGCCGCAGCCGCCGGCGCGGTCTGAGCGGACCCGTGCACTACGGCGCCCCGCCCGCGTCCCCGGACGCGAGGCGGGGCGCCGTGCTTCTGGCCCCTGTGACCTGCCACACTGGACACGTGCGTGTTTACCTTGGATCAGATCATGCGGGCTTCGAGCTCAAAGAGCACCTCGTCACCTGGCTGAAGGAGCGGGGCCACGACGTCGTCGACGCGGGACCCCACGTCTACGACGCGGTGGACGACTATCCGCCCTTCGTCCTGCGCGCCGCCGAGGGCGTCGCCTCCGACCCCGGCTCGCTGGGCGTGGTCGTCGGCGGCTCCGGCAACGGCGAGCAGATCGCGGCCAACAAGGTCAGGGGCGTCCGCGCCGCACTGGCCTGGAGCCAGGACACCGCCCGCCTGGCGCGTGAGCACAACGACGCCAACGTGCTCGGCATCGGTGGCCGGATGCACTCCCTGGAGGAGGCGGCCCGGTTCGTGGAGGTCTTCCTCGCCACCCCCTACAGCGACGAGGAGCGGCACACCCGCCGCATCGCGATGCTCACGGACTACGAGGAGACCGGCGAACTGCCGCCCCTCCCGTAACCCCGTCCTGCGCCCCCGGGCGGCGGCCCCGGCCGCCGCCCGGGGGCGTTCTGTCGCCCAGAGCCCCTCCCTCCCGGCCGCGGGGCAGCGTCCGGAAAGGCACAGTGTCCGAGAAGGGTGTGCATCCCCCGAAGGCGGAGCCGTTCCGTCGGCAACGGGGGGCCGAATCCGTACGCTCGGTTATCGGCCGAACCCAAACCCTCGGTTTGGGGGAGAACACCGCTGGTTGCACGTGCCAGGGCGGCACCCCCCGCGCTACAGTTCGTGCACAGTGGCGGGCCCTCGTCGTCCGCGGCACGGTGGTGCCCGTCGAGCTGCGTGTCCAGCCACCACGACCGGGGGTGTGCCCCACACCTTCCCCGGCCAGCCGAACCGGTGCCCGGTGGCGACGCGGCCCCCGAGGCCCTCCGACCGCGCCTCCCGAGAGGGTGACCCCGCTGGTGAGCGGGTGCGCCGATGATGAGGATCCATGAAGCCCACACCGACCGCCAAAACCACCCGGCTCCTGCGCTCCACCGCGCAGAGGCTCGTCGCGGTGCTCCGGCGCAAGGTGCTGTTCCGCTACAGGCTCGTCCTCATCACCCTCGTCACCCTGGCCGTGGGCATCGGCGTGGGCGCCGTGTGGGGCCCCTCCGGCTGGTTCCCGCCCAGTTCCACGATCCTCACCGTCCTGGCGGGCGGACTCCTCCTCAAGCGCAAGAGCCTGGCGTTCCTGCTCGGCGTGGTCGCCGCCGTCCTGGTGTTCGTCGCCTACATGCTCGACTTCGGTCAGGTCGGCCCGGGCCTGCTCGTCACGATCGGGGTCACCGCCGTTCTGTCCTACCTGCTGTCGGGGGTGCGCGAACGGCTCGGGGTGCAGGGGCTCAGCGGCGAGATGATGCTGCTGGACCTGCGCGACCGGCTCCGCGACCAGGGCCGGATGCCCGCCCTCCCCGCAGGGTGGGGGCGCACCGCGGTGCTCCGCCAGGCCGGCGGCTCCTCCTTCGGAGGGGACTTCGTCGTCTCCATCCGCAAGGACGACAGGCTGGACGTGGCCGTGGTGGACGTCTCCGGCAAGGGGGTGGACGCCGGGACCCGCGCGCTCATGCTCTCCGGAGCCTTCAGCGGGCTCATCGGTGCGGTGCGCACGGACGACTTCCTCGCCCACTGCAACGACTACCTCATGCGCAACAGCGGCGGCGAGGGGTTCGTGACCGCGGTGCACCTGAGTGTGGACCTCGACACAGGCGAGTACCAGATCGCCTCCGCCGGACACCCGCCCGCGCTGCACTACGACAGCGGAGCCGGGCTCTGGAGCACCGCCGAGGCCAAGGGCGTGGTCCTCGGCGTCATCCCCGAGATGACCTACACCTCCGTCCAGGGCAAGCTCCGGCCGGGGGACGCCATCATGCTCTGCACCGACGGCCTCATCGAAACCCCTGGTGAGGATCTCGACGCCGGGATCGACCGGCTTCTCGGCGAGGCCGAGCGGCTCGTCCCCCACGGCTTCGCCACCGGGGCCGGGAAGATCGTCGACACCCTGTCCAAGGACAAGAACGACGACTGCGCCCTCGTCGTCCTCTGGCGCGACTGACCCCTCCGGTCCGCACGAGCCCCTCCCGTGCCGCGCCGCGGGGGCCGGGGTGCGGCGGCCGGCCCCGCCTGGGGGTAGGGTCGGAATGCTCCCCGTCCCCGCGTACGGCGGTCAGTCCGTACACGTCCCCGGATCGCCGTGCCCGCCCCCGCAGCCCCCGGGTGCCAACTCCCACGGCCCACCACACCAGTGACGACGGGACCGGAGCGGGGCCCTTCCACAGGCCCACCGCTATCCGACGACTGGTGTCGCCCGCGGGGCCTCCCCGCAGGGCGTAGGAGACGCGAGGGGGTGCTTCGCATGTCAGAGGGCGAGCGCGCTGAAGAACTGACCGATCTGGTCGAGAGCAACGACCTGACCGGCATCCGGCTCTGGTTGGCCGAACACAGGCCCTACGAGATCGCCGACGAACTCTCCCGCATGGCCGGCGGCGATGCGATCATCCCGTTCCGGCTCCTGGACAAGGACCGCGAACTGGAGGTCTTCGAGGAACTCGACCCCAGCCAGCAGCAGGCCATCCTGCTCAGCCTCCGCGACAGCGCCTTCCACGAGATCCTGGAGGAGATGGACCCGGACGACCGGGCCCGCCTCATCGGGGAGGCGCCCGCGAAGATCGCCACCCGGGCCCTGGCCGGCCTCAGCCCGGCCGAACGCAAGATGACCGCCGCGCTCTTGGGATACCCCGAGGACTCCGTCGGCCGGTACATGACCCCCGAGACCGTCATCCTCCACCGCGACCTGGTCGTGGGCCGTGCACTGGAGGTCGTGCGTGCCCGGGGCGCCGACGCCGAGACCATCTACACCCTCCCGGTGGTCAGCGACGGCCGCCGCCTGGTCGGCACGGTGACCCTGGGAGACCTGGTCGTCAGCGACGACGACCGGCTGCTCAAGGACATCGTGGACGTGTTCGCCCCACGGGTGCGGGTGTCCGAGTCCGCGGAGGACGCCGCCCGCCTCATGCAGGAGTCCAACCAGGTCTCCCTGGCCGTCGTGGACTCCGAGGACCGGTTCGTGGGCCTGCTGACCTTCGATGACGCCCTGGAGGTCATCGAGGCCGCCGACTCCGAGGACATGGCCCGGCAGTCCGGTGCCAGCCCCGTCGGCGACCACTACGTCTCCGTCAGTGTGCTCCGGCTCGTGGGCGCGAGGTCGGTGTGGCTGATGCTGCTCATCGTCGCGGCCACCTTCACGGTCAACGTCATGCAGGCGTTCGAGGCCACGTTGGAGGAGGTCACGGCCCTGGCCATGTTCGTGCCGATGCTCATCGGCACCGGCGGAAACGTCGGCGCGCAGTCGGCCACCGCCATCGTGCGCGCCCTGGCCGTGGGCGAGGTGCGGGTGCGCGACCTTCCCAGGGTCACCTGGAAGGAGGCACGGGTCGGGCTGCTCCTGGGCGTCATGCTCGCCGGGCTCGCCCTGGTCATCGGTTCCCTGCTGGTCGGGTTCGCGGTCGCCGTGGTGGTGGCGTGCTCCGTGGTCGCCGTGTGCACGTGGGCGGCGATCATCGGATCGGCCATGCCACTGTTCGCGCGCAAGGTCGGGGTGGACCCCGCGGTGGTCTCCTCTCCCATGGTGGCGACCCTCGTGGACGCCACCGGCCTGATCATCTACTTCTCCGTCGCCCGGCTCGTTCTGGGCATCTGACCTGGCTGCGGTCGGTGTCGGCCCGGCAGCCGAGGCGCGATCCGCATGAATACCCCGCGAACCGGGTATCGCGTCAGGAGCAGGACGGATCTAGGGGGGATTTCATGTCCGGTACCGGAGATGCGTTCAACCGGCTCAAGAAGGCCGTCGACGACAACGCCGAGAAGGCCCAGGGCCTGGTCGGCAAGGCAGCCCGAGCCGCGAAGAAGGCCACGGGGGGCGCCCACGACGACAGGATCGACAAGGGGGCCGGAGCCGCGACGGAGTACCTGCGCAAGCGTGCTCGGGAGGACAGGAAATAGCATCGGCCGCCGTGCGTGAGCGGGGCGGGCGGGGTGCGTCCACAATGGAGGATGCCCTCACCCGCCCCGTTCTGTTCCCCGGAGCCGGAAGGCCCGGCCGTCCCGCCAGCCCCGATCGCTTCGTCCGCACCGGTCGGCGCGAGCGCGCGGGGCCCTGCCGGGAGCCCCGCGGCACCCGTGGTTTCGGACGCCTCGAACACACCGTTTCGTGCGGATGGCCTGGGCGGTCTCCGGGACCCGCGGCCTCCCGGGCGCCCGGGAGGCGGGCGGCTGCCGGTCCTGCTCGCCAGGATCCGCATGCCTCTGATGTGGGCGGCCACCCTCACCCTGCTCGCCGGTTACGTCGGAGTGCCGTGGTGGGTGGGTTGGGCACTGCTCGTCGTGGCGCTGGCCGTCTACCTGCGCGTGGGCACCGCGCGGCGCGAGCCCAGAGTGATGTTCCCTCCGGTGCGCGGTAGGTGGATGGCGCTCACCAGCCCCGTGGACGGGGTCCCGAGCCAGGGCAGCCACGCCTACGGGCAGACCTACGCGCTCGGCCTGGTCGCCGAGCCCGGGGGAGGAACCCGGCCCGACATCGCCTGGCGTCCGCTCAGCCGCCCGCCGGAGGACTTCCCGGCCTTCGGCAGGCCCGTGTACGCCCCCGCCGACGGGACGGTGGTGGCGGCGCACGACGCGCGGCGGGACCACCGCAGCCGTAACTCGTGGCCGTGGCTGTTCGGGGCGGTCGTGGAGAACACGCTGCGGGAGTTGCGCGGCCCGGCGGGGATGCTCGGCAACCACCTGGTGATCGACCTCGGGGGAGGGGACCACCTGCTCCTGGGACACCTGGAGCGGGGCTCCCTGGCGGTCCGCCGGGGGGACGTGGTGAGGGCGGGGCAGGTGGTGGCCAGGTGCGGCAACTCCGGGGCGTGCACCGAACCCCAGGTGCGGGTCCAGCTCATGGACCATCGCAGGCCCCTCTTCGCCGCAGGGCTGCCGATCGCGTGGGCGTCGGGGTGGAACGGCAGGGACGACGGGGTCGGGCTTCCCGAGACCTGGCGGCCCGTCGTGGTCGAGCTCCCGGAACCCGGGGTGGTACCCGCTGGTCGCGACGCCGGCGAGGATGATTACGCTGATGAGGTAAGGCGAACCTAACGGGGTCGGTCCGACGGGGCCGGTCAGAGGGCGGGGAGAGTGTGAGCGCTGTCGAGGGGCGTCCCTGCCAGCTGACGGTCTGCCGGGGCTGCTGCTGCGGTACCCGGAAGAAGGTCCCCGGGGTGGACCACAAGGCCCAGCTCGCCCGTCTCAGCGCCATCGACGATCACTCCGGTCGCCCCGTCCCCGTCCGCACCAGCAAGTGCCTGGGCATCTGTTTCCAGGCCAACGTGGTGGTCGTACAGCCGTCCCAGGCGGGTCGGGCAGCCGGAGGCAGGCCCGTCTGGCTGGGACAGGTCACCGAGGACAAGCTGGTCGAGGCCGTCGACGACTGGATCTTCGAGGGCGGGCCCGGCCTCGCGCCGCTGCCCGCGGTCCTCGCCGACCACGTCACGTCCAAGGACGCCAAGAAGCCGAAGAAGAGCAAGAAGCCCAAGCACTCCAAGGCCGCCAAGAAGGAGCGCCGGAAGGCCAAGGAGGGGGGAGCGGAGAAGGCCTCCCGTCCGAAGAAGCGGTCGGACAAGGACCGTGAGAAGTCCAAGAAGTCCAAGAAGAAAAAGGCGAAGAAGGCCGAGAAGGCGAGGAAGGAGGCGAAGAAGGCCCGCAAGGCCGCCACGAGGGCCGGGGGCGGCTAGATCGTGTTCTTCGCTTCCTTCCGGGCCCGCGACCGCTGGGAGGCGCCCCTGGGCGCCCCGGAACCGGGGGCGCCTCCCCGCTCAGGTCCTGGACTGCGGCGCGAACTGGGTCCGGTACAGAGCCGTGTAGAGGCCCTCACGCCCCAACAGCTCGTCGTGCGTGCCCCGCTCCAGGACACGGCCGTCCTCCAGTACCAGGATCTGGTCGGCCTCGCGCACCGTCGCCAGCCGGTGCGCGATCACCAGCGACGTCCGCCCCTCCAGTGCCACGGCCAGTGCCTCCTGCACGGCGGCCTCGGACTCCGAGTCCAGGTGCGCGGTCGCCTCGTCCAACACGACCACCGACGGTGCCTTCAACAGCAGGCGGGCGATCGCCAGGCGCTGCTTCTCGCCGCCGGACAGCCGGTAACCGCGGTCGCCGACCATCGTGTCCAGGCCGTTCGGCAGATGCGCCAGGAGGGGGCCGAGGCGGGCCATCCGCAGCGCCTCCTCCAGTTCGGCGTCGGTCGCCCCGGGCCGGGCGTACCGCAGGTTCGCGCCCACCGTGTCGTGGAACAGCTGGGCGTCCTGGGTGACCACGCCCACCGCCTCCCGCAGCGAGTCCCCGGTCACCTCGCGCAGGTCCAGTCCGCCGATGCGCACGTCGCCCTCGGTCGGGTCGTACAGGCGTGAGACCAGGTGGGTCAGCGTCGTCTTTCCCGCGCCCGACGGGCCGACCAGGGCCACCATCGTGCCCGGCGCGGCCCGGAACGACACCCCGCTCAACACCTGGGTCTCGTCGTCGACCTCCGCCTGGGGGGTGAGCTCCAGCGACGCCACCGACGACTCCCGCGCCCCCGGGTACCGGAAGGACACATGGTCGAACTCCACGCTCAGGGGGCCCCGCGGCAGGTCCCGGGCGTCGGGGCTCTCCTTGATCCCCGGCTCCAGGTCCAGCACCTCGAAGACCCGGTCGAACGAGACCAGCGCGGTCATGATCTCCACGTGCACGTTGGACAGGGTCGTCACCGGCCCGTACAGCCGGGTGAGCAGGGTGGTCAGCGCGACCAGGGTGCCCACCTCGAAAGCCCCGCCGATCGCGAGGAGCCCGCCGACCCCGTACACCATCGCCATCGCCAGCGCCGTGATCAGGCCCAGCATGCTGAACAGCAGGGAACCGAGGACCGCCTGGCGGACGCCCAGGTCGCGGACCCGGCCCGCCCGTTCGGCGAACCCGGCCGACTCCTCGCCGGGGCGGCCGTACAGCTTGACCAGCATCGCTCCGCCGACGTTGAAACGCTCGGTCATCAGGGAGCTCATGTCCGCGTTGTTGTCCATCGCCTCGCGCGAGATGTGGGCGAGCCTGCGCCCGATGAGCTTCGCGGGGACCACGAACAACGGGACGAGCACGAGCGCGATCAGCGTCACCTGCCACGACAGGGCGAGCATCGTGACGAGCACCGCCACCACGCTGATCAGGTTGGACAGCACCGACTGGAGCACGGAGGTGATCGCGCGCTGCGCGCCCACCACGTCCGTGTTGAGCCTGCTGATCAGCGACCCCGTCTGGGTGCGGGTGAAGAACGCCAGCGGCATCCGCTGCACGTGCGTGAAGACCTGGGTCCGCAGCAGGTAGATGACCCCCTCGCCGATCCGCGAGGACAGCCACCGGCCCAACAGGGTCAGCACGCCCTCCAGCACCGCCAGCCCGGCCGCGGCGACCGCCAGCCACACCACCAGGGAGGTGTTCCCCGGGAGGATCCCCTGGTCGATGATGGCCCGGAGCAGGAGCGGGTTGGCGACCACGATGGCGGAGCCGACGGAGGTCACCAGGAGGAACCACACGATCGCCCGCCAGTGGGGGCGGGCGTAGGAGATGATCCGACGGGTGAGGCCGGGGGGTAACTGCTGACCCTTGGCGCTCCCGTCGTTGACCAGAGCCCTGTAGGACGGTCTTCCCGACATCATGGACATGGGCGGCCCCGTTCTCGTTTCTGCTTCGCCACGACTGCGTCAACACCGGTGCCCGTGTGTGGCTTCCCAGGAAGGGCGTGCCGTGCGGCCACGGGATCTCGCCGGCGATGCGGGGCCGTGTGTCCGGGAGCCCCGTCGTCTCAGGGGGTCACAGGGAGTGGGCGAGGCGGCCCAGCGCCGCGGTGGTGGAGCGGCCGGGGGTGAAGGGGAGCTCCCAGGCCTGGGAGCCGAGGGCGTCGGCGCCGCGGATCTTGGCCTGCGTGTACCGGTCCCCGGCGGTGTACGCGAGGGCGGCGGGGTCGATGGGACGCAGCAGTTCGGCGTAGGCGGACCAGTCGGCGACCTCGGGCGGCCCCTCGATGACGAACGCACCCGCGACGGAGGCGAGCGCGGCCACGGTCTCGGCGCGTTCCCCGGCGGGGTTCACCGGTCGGCCGGGACCCTTCCAGGCGCCCACCCGCAGGTCGGACTCGATGCCCACGACGAGGGGCAGGCCGCGTTCGGCGATGGTCCGGAGGAAGCGGACGTGTCCCACGTGGAGCACGTCGAAGGCGCCGGTGACGACAGCAGGCCGCTCCAGGAGTTCGGGCCGCTCGAACCAGTGGGCGCTGAGGGGAGTACTCGCGCCGTGCGTCGCGTTCGTGTCCGTCATGCAGCCACCCGTCTCACCAAGCGAGGGCACCCGTGTCCGATTCGCGCCGACGGGCTCACCCGAAAGGTCAACGTACTCGTTCGGGGTGGGTATTCCGCCTCTGGGGGAGGGGCCGCGGGTCGTCGCCTCCGGTGTCGGGTTCCTCCGCCCGTGCCTGTGGGGCTTTTCACCGCAGAACGAGTCGGACGGGTGTGGGATCGGGTGGAGGGCGATCCGGCCGGGGTGGGGCGCCGAGCGCGCGGACGTGCCGGGATTGCGGTGGAGGCGGCGTCCCGGCGACGGTGGGCCCGGTGCGGGTCCTGCGGCGGCGGGACGCGAACCCGGGGCACCCCCGGGGTGGAGCGGTGGAGCGGGCGACGAGAATCGAACTCGCATGACCAGCTTGGAAGGCTGGGGTTCTACCATTGAACTACGCCCGCGTGGCATCGGAGCCTTTGAGTTTCCCCTAGACTCGTGGAGCCGACGGAGACAAGAGTACAGTCTCCCGAGCCGTGGTCGCACACCCCTCCCGGGAGTGCGATCCTTGGTGCGGTGTACGGGGTGTAGCGCAGCTTGGTTAGCGCGCATGCTTTGGGAGCATGAGGCCGCGGGTTCGAATCCCGCCACCCCGACGAAAACATCCGTGGCATCGGCCTTCGGCCGTACGCCGTGGCCCCCTGCGTATCTGCCCTAGACTTGGTGCGATCAGCAGGAAACTGTCAGTCCCAGCCCGTCGCAGGGCACCCCGTGTGAACGTGGTCGTCATGGCCCCGGGGTGCGCTCGTGCATTTCGCCGTTGTGTGTGGTGCGCCTGCGGGCCGACGCGGACACCAGCCGGCAAACCTAGGAGTACCGCCCCGTGAAGACCGATGTCGAGGAGCTGAGCCCGACCCGGGTCAAGCTGACCATCGAGGTGCCCTTCGAGGAGCTCGATCACGCTTTCGACGTGACGTACAAGTCGCTCGCCAAGCAGGTCCGGATCAAGGGCTTCCGCCCGGGCAAGGCGCCGGCGCGGCTGATCGACCGCTACGTCGGCCGCGGCGCGGTGATCAGTGAAGCGGTCAACCACGCCGTCCCGGAGCTCTACAACGAAGCCATCCAGAAGGAGGAGCTCTTCGCGCTCGGCCAGCCCGACGTGGAGGTCACCAAGCTGGAGGACAACGAGGAGCTCGCGTTCACCGCCGAGGTCGACGTCCGCCCCAAGTTCGAGGTCGAGAACTACAAGGGCATCGAGGTGACCGTCGACAGCGCCGAGGTCACCGACGAGCAGGTCGACGAGCAGACCAGCACGCTGCGTGAGCGCTTCTCCACCCTCGTGGGCGCCGACCGCCCCGTCGAGAACGGTGACCACCTGTCCATCGACCTCTCCGCCGCGATCGACGGCGAGAACCTCGAGGACGTGGCGGTCAGCGGCTACTCCTACGAGGTCGGCACCAACGCCATGCTGGAGGGTCTCGACGAGACCCTCGTGGGCATGGAGGCCGGCGGCGAGGCCACCTTCAAGACCACCCTCGTCGGTGGTGAGCACGAGGGCCAGGAGGCGGACGTCACCGTCACTGTGCACAGCGTGAAGGTCAAGGAGCTGCCCGAGCTGGACGACGAGTTCGCCCAGCTGGCCTCCGAGTTCGACACGATCGAGGAGCTGCGGGAGGACGTGCGCAAGCGCATGTCGGAGATCCGCCGCCTCCAGCAGCTCTCCGCGGCCCGTGACAAGGCCCTTGAGCAGCTGATCGAGTCCGTCGACGTGCCGCTGCCCGACGCGGTCGTCGACGAGGAGATCACCCGTCGTCGCGAGAGCCTGGAGCAGCAGCTCGCCCAGGGCGGCCTCACCAAGGAGGCCTACCTGGAGTCGCAGGAGAAGACCGAGGAGGAGTTCGACGAAGAGCTCACCACCGGTGCCCGCTCGGCCGTCAAGGCCGGGTTCATCCTCGATCAGCTGGCGATCCAGGAGGACCTGAGCGCCGACCAGGGCGAACTCAGCCAGTACGTGTTCGAGCAGGCCCAGCGCATGGGCGTGAGCCCGGACCAGCTGGCCCAGCACCTGGTCGAGTCCAACCAGATCCGCGTCGCCTTCACCGAGGTCGTCCGCGGCAAGGCCATGGACCTGGTCCTGGCCGGTGCCCGGATCACCGACGAGGACGGCAACGTCGTCGAGCAGGAGAACGCCGAGGAGGCTGCGGCCAAGGCCGCCGCGGTCGCCGCCGAGGAGTCCCTCGAGGTCATCGAGGACGACGCCGAGGAGACCGAGACCGAGGCCAAGACCGACGAGGCCAAGGCCGCGGACGCCCCCGCGGCGGACGACAAGTAGTCTCCGCGCCCAGCGTGCACGGGCCCCGTCCGACCCCGAGGTCGGGCGGGGCCCCCGTGTTCGCTGGCGGAGGAAAGTGCTGTACGGGCCCTGCGCCACCCTGCGCTCAAAGCGAACAGGGACGGTATCCGGATGAGCCCGGCTTCCGTCGGCGTTAGTGTCGCTGTATCGCAACCGTTTCGATTCCGGAGCAGGTGACGAGAGTGCCGCCGACCTTTGATGAGTCCTCGCGATTCGACGCTCGTACGTCCGAGTCGCAGATTTCCCCTTTTATTGAGCAGACGCCTCAGCGCCTGTTGCGCCAGCGAATCGTTTTCCTCGGCCAGCAGGTCGACGACGAGATCGCCAACCGCCTGGTTGGTGAGCTCCTGCTGCTGTCCGCCGAGGACCGCCAGCGGGACATCACCCTGTACATCAACTCGCCGGGTGGGTCCGTGACCGCGGGCATGGCGATCTACGACGTCATGCAGTACATCCCCAACGACGTCCGCACCGTGGGCATCGGCATGGCCGCCTCGATGGGGCAGATGCTCCTGTGCGCGGGTGCTCCCGGCAAGCGCTACGCGCTGCCGCACACCCGCGTCATGATGCACCAGCCGTCCGGGGGCATCGGTGGTACCGCCTCCGACATCCGGATCCTGGCAGACCAGCTCCTCTACGTGAAGAAGATGTTCATCGAGAAGATCTCCGAGCACACGGGGCAGACGGTCGAGCAGATCGAGAAGGACGCCGACCGCGACCGCTGGTTCACCGCTCAGGCGGCCAAGGAGTACGGCTTCATCGACGAGGTTCTCGAGGGCACCCTCGACGTGACCAGGTGACCGTGCCCAGAGTTGACCCGTCGGACCTGGCCCCAGGAACGGCGCAGTGCGTGGAAGGCGTGAAATGACCGAGTACAACCCCAGTCTCATCGGCGGCGCGGCCTCGATGGCTCCCCAGAGCCGCTACGTCCTGCCGTCCTACGTGGAGCGGACGTCGTACGGCGTCAAGGAGATGAATCCGTACAACAAGCTCTTCGAGGAGCGGATCATCTTCGTCGGCGTGCAGATCGACGACACGTCGGCCAACGACCTGATGGCCCAGCTCATCACCCTTGAGCAGCTCGACTCCGAGCGGGACATCCAGATGTACATCAACTCGCCCGGTGGGTCGTTCACGTCCCTCATGGCGATCTACGACACGATGCAGTTCGTGCGCCCCGACATCCAGACGGTGTGCATCGGCCAGGCTGCGTCGGCTGCGGCGATCCTGCTCGCGGGAGGCACGGCCGGAAAGCGCGGCGCGCTTCCCAACGCCCGCATCCTGATCCACCAGCCCGCGACCGAGGGCATGCACGGCCAGGCCAGCGACATCGAGATCCAGGCGAACGAGATCACCCGTATCCGTACGCAGCTGGAGACCACCCTGGCCCGCCACACCGGCCGCACGCCGGAGCAGGTCTCCAAGGACATCGAGCGCGACAAGATCCTCACGGCCGAGGAGGCCAAGGACTACGGCATCATCGACTTCGTGCTGCCGTACCGCAAGGCCTCCTTCAAGTAGGGGTGTGACAGAGCCGAAAGACCTTCCGCGGCCGCTGTGAACGGAGTGTTCCGGTGGGGAGTTTCGGTAGTGGTGAAGCGTGGGCCGGACCGGCCCTTGACCCGCCTGGGGGAGCCCGGTGGTGAAGCCGGTCCGGTTTTTCGCTTAGTCTGGCGGAGAGCGACACACAGATCGCCTCGTCCGTGACCTTCGTGGGCGGGTACGGGAGATTCGACTTCCGTGCGGTTTCGCATCTGAGCGTTACCGGCGGGGCGGCCTTAGTTTTGAGGAGTGGCTGGGTGGCACGCATCGGCGACGGCGGGGACCTGCTGAAGTGCTCATTCTGCGGTAAGAGCCAGAAGCAGGTGAAGAAGCTCATCGCCGGCCCCGGCGTGTACATCTGCGATGAGTGCATCGATCTGTGCAACGAGATCATCGAAGAGGAACTCGCCGACGCCACCGAGCTGTCGTGGGACTCGTTGCCGAAGCCGCGGGAGATCTACGAGTTCCTGGATTCGTATGTGATCGGTCAGGACCAGGCGAAGAAGGCCTTGTCGGTGGCGGTGTACAACCACTACAAGCGTGTGCGGTCGGAGGGTGAGCGTCCGGGTTCGGAGGACGTGGAGATCGCGAAGTCCAACATTTTGCTGTTGGGGCCGACGGGGTCGGGGAAGACGTTGTTGGCGCAGACGCTGG
>NZ_JBHXQY010000062.1:0-36922 GCF_042716955.1 Nocardiopsis sp. NPDC058631
GTGGTAGGTGGCGTTCACGCCCCACGCGGCGAGCAGGTTCTGGGGTTCGGGGGTGTCCACGATGGACACCACACGGCCCCGGTCGGCGAGGACCTCCGGGCTACGGGCGAGGGTGTCCCCACCCACCGTGTCCAGCACGACGTCCACCCCGCCCAGCGCGCGGACCCGCGGCACGTAGTCACCGGCCGAGAAGTCGATCGCGACGTCGGCTCCCAGTCCGGTGACGAACTCGTGATCCCTGGCCCGTGCGGTGGTCACCACCTCGGCTCCCAGCGCTTTGGCGAGCTGGACGGCGGCCGAGCCGACCCCGCCCGCTCCGCCGTGCACCAAGACCCGCTCCCCGACCCGCACCCCGGCGCGTTCGACCAGCGCCTCCCACACCGTCACGCCCACGAGCGCCAGACCGGCGGCCTCCACGTGCGACAACCGTGCGGGCTTGCGGGCGACCAGGGTCTGGTCGGCCACGTGGAACTCGGCGTAGGTTCCCTGTCCGGCGAAGATCGGCGCCAGGTACCAGACCTCGTCACCCGGCTGGAAGTCGTCTGCCCCGGGGCCGGTCTCGACCACCACGCCGGACACGTCGTTGCCGATCACCGCGGGCAGCGCCACCTGGTCTTGGTAGTCGCCGCGCCGGGTCTGGAGGTCGAGGGGGTTCACGGACGTGGCCAGCACGCGCACCAGTACCTGGCCGGGTCCGGGGGTGGGTCTTGGCAGCTCCTGGGTGGCGAACGCTGTGTTCGCGTCACCGAAGCGGACGAGTTCCATCACACGCATCGAGGTAGACATGCGCCGATCCTAGATCGTCATATCCCGAATCGTCAATATGACTTGGATCGTCATATCACGAATCGTCAATGAATTTGCGCTACGATCACCACATGTTCTCGGAGGCGGAGTTGCTGGCTGTGTTCCGGGCCCTGTCCAACCCGGCCCGCCGCCAGATGCTGGTGTGGCTCAAGGAGCCGATGAGCTTCCCCGGCCAGGAGCCCGGCGACGTTGAGATCGGCGTCTGCGTGACCGACATTCAGCGGCGTGCAGGCCTGGGGCAGTCGACCACCTCGCAGTATCTCGCCATGCTGCGGCGGGCAGGGCTGGTCGTCGCCACTCGGCGGGGCAAGTGGACCTACTACCGCCGCGACGAGGCGAACATCGCCCGCCTTCTGGAGACCCTGGGCGACGTGTTCTAGATCCGATGCCGTGTGGTCAAGGCTGTTTGAGCGTGGTCAAGGACCGATCCCAGCCAGGATGTCGGTGCTGATCGTGGCCTTGTAACCGGTCCGGTCCACGTCGCCTTTGGCGTTGTACTTGAAGATCACGCGTTTGACCACGCGGGGCCGGACCCGCACCCGCCGGTCGGTTAGCAGATCGGCCAGGACACGGCGCCCGATGATATCGACGAGGTCGATGACCGTGCCCGCGATGACGCCTGCGGCCTGGATCACCAGGTCGCGGTCGGCGTTCACCGCGACGGTGAAGCCGGCCCGGTTCGGATCCACACCCGGGCGGGCGGCGGTGGCATCGGCCATCGCCAGGGGCGGCAGCTGATAGGCGACCGGCAGCGTGTAGACCTCCTGGGCGATGCCGCCCGGGGTCCGGGCACGCAGGATGCGGCCGCCCAGCAGGGTGGACTTGATCTCCAGACAGGCGGTCTCGATCTCCCACCGATGGTGGTAGAGCCCGACCAGCCCGGTGGCGGTGCGGGCGTCGTGATCGGTCAGGGTGGTGACCAGCCGGTAGCCGGTCCTTCGGCGGCCGCCGGTGGTGGCGACGGTGATCTCGTAGTCGATGGCGCACACCAGCACCTGCGCGCCGGTGATCGCGATGGCGCTCACCGAGGCCTGGGCGGCGAAGCTGTTGGTCGGCCGACACGATCATGCCCTCGCCCGTGCTGCGGAGCGGCCCGGGGGCGTAGGCGGTCTCGCCCCGGGCGGCGGGCCCGGAGACGGCGTCGATGAGGGTGCGGGTGCCGCAGGAGGCCAGCGCGGGCATCCGCAGCGCGGGGTAGCCCGCCCCGCCGTTGTCGCAGCGGTGCTTGGTGTAGGCGGTCAGGTTGGCCGGGCTGTCGGGCAGCGACAGGGTCATGCCGTCGGTCGCGCAGACCAGCAGTCCGCGCCAGCGCACCCCCGGGGGGTGTTGATGCCTGCCGCGGGGTCGCTTAGCAGGTCGAACAGCCAGCGCAGCGGAGCGGCCCCACTCTTGTGCGGGCCTGGGCCGGCGCTCAGCCCTGCTCGGACCCGGTCGGGCGCTGCCTGTGCTCCAACCGCTGCAGGATCCTGCGCAGTACCCGGTGCTGGACGGGTTTGAGGGCCTGCTCGTTCAGTTCGTCCAGCAGGACAGAGACCTTCGGGTCGGGCGCAGGCGTACCGGCCAACTGCTCTGACAGCGGTTCCAGTCCGGTGACCCAGGCGTCGATCAGGGACGCGACCTCGTCGTCGTGGGTGTCGGGTCCGAGGGCGTAGAACCGCGCCGTCAGCGGTTCCAGCCCCGTGAGCATCTCCCTGTCCACCCCGCCGAGCAGTGCGGCGAACCCCGCTGGGCCGTCCTCACCGAGCAGGTGTCCGAGCAGGACCAGCTGTTCATGTTCGTGCCGGACCATGTCCTCGGGCAGCCTGGCCCCGGGACCGGAGCGCAGTACCGACAATTCCGGGGGCAGGTCGGGCGGGGAGCCGCTGCTGCGCAGGGCGGCGATGTTGGCCCGCCGGGCGTTGAGCCGTTCGATCTCGGCGGACGCCTGGCGGTCGAGCTCGTCCAGCAGCGCCTCCGCGGCCTTCGGATCATCCAGCACCGACGGGAGCGCGGACAGGGGTACGCCCAGCGCGGTCAACTTCGTGATCCGCAGGAGCCGCACGAGGTCGCCCACGTTGTAGCGCCGGTAACCGCCGGTCGAGCGCGGGGGCTCCGGCAGCAGGCCGATCTGGTGGTAGTGGCGCAGTGTGCGGACGGTGACACCGGCCAGTTCGGCGAGTTCACTGCTGAGCATCGGGCGACTCCCCCTTCCCTATCTACCCTGACCGAACGAAACCCGAGGCGGGATGTCCCGGCCGCCGGGGTTCGCCGCCGTCGTCATGTGGGCTGATTTCGATGAAGTGTCAACGAATTCTGTAGACTGCTCCTATGAATGAGGAACCACGCTGGCTCAGCCCGGACGAACAGAGGGCCTGGGAGAACTTCATCCGTATGCAGGAAGCACTCATCGGAAGGCTGTCCCGCCTCGTCCGCTCCGACTCCGGACTGTCCGCCGCAGACTACATGGTGCTCGTCCGGCTCACCGAGGCAAAGGACGGGGAGATGCGCTTCCTGGAACTGGCCAAACTCGCCGAATGGGAGAAGAGCCGCATGTCCCACCAGGTCACACGGATGGCGAAGCGCGGACTCGTGACCAAGAGGGAATGCCCCGACGACGCGCGCGGAGCGTTCGTGGTCGCCACCCCGCTCGGCTACCAGGCGATCCAGGAGGCCGCGCCCGTGCACGTCGAGCACGTCCGCCGTCTGTTCATCGATGCCCTGACCCCGAACCAGCTCACCACCTTCGCCCGACTCTCCCATCGCGTCCTGGAACATATGGAGAAGCAGGCGGACTGATTCGGCGGCACGGCCTTCGCGCGGATCCGCGTCAGCCTTCCCTGATGGTCAGCGGTGCTCGGGGTTGGCGTTGTCGGGACTGCAGCCGGCGTCCCAGGCCGCGCGCTGGTTGCCGTAGGCCGGGAAGCCGCCGGCGCGACGGAGCATCGCGGCCGTGTGCATCAGGTTATGGGTCATGAAGCTGATGTTGCGGTTGGCGAAGTCGTTCTCCGGGCCGCCGGAGTCCTCGTCCAGGTAGGACGGGCCGGGGCCGACCTCACCGATCCATCCGGCATCGGCCTGGGGCGGGATCGTGTAACCGATGTGCTGCAGGCTGAAGAGGATGCTCATCGCGCAGTGCTTGAGGCCGTCCTCGTTGCCGGTGAGCAGGGTGCCGCCCACGCGCCCGTAGTAGGCGTACTGCCCCTGCTCGTTGAGTACGCCGGAGTAGCCGTAGAGCCGCTCGATCACCAGGCGGGTCACCGAACTGTTGTCGCCCAGCCAGATCGGTCCGCCGATGACCAGGATGTCGGCGGCCAGAACCCGCTCCAGCAGCGCGGGCCACTCGTCGGTCTCCCACCCGTGCTCGGTCATGTCCGGGCGGACTCCGGTGGCGATGTCGTGGTCGACGGCGCGGAACTGGTCCACGCTGACCCCGTTCGCCTCCATGATCGCCGCACTGCGGTCGATCACCCCCTGGGTGTGGCTGCGCTGCGGGGACCGGTTGAGAGTGCAGTTGATGTAAAGCGCGCGCAGCCCGCTGAAGTCGGGCTTCTCGCTCACGGGTACGGTCATGGGATGTCCTTTCGGAAGTTCGGTAGTGCTGACCGGCGACTCGGTGCCGTCGTCCCTTCGGTCCACTGGTCGGCGTCGAAGAGAAGGCGGAACGGGGCGGGCCAACGGCTTGGTGAGGGTTCGGCGTGCGGTCTTCAACCGGCCTTGAGGGTCGCCTCGATGGCGCAGTAACCACCGGCCGGGGCCACGACCGTCCTGTCGACGACGAACCCGGCAGCGCCCAGAAGAGCCGTGTACTCGGACTCGGTACGTTCCCGCCCGCCCGCCATCGTCAACATGATCAGATCGCTCAGCTTGCTCGGGTGCGGCTCGTCGCCCAGGGGCAGCAGCGACTCGATCACCACGAGCCGGGCGCCCGGTCGGGCCGCCCCGGTGATGCGCGCGAGCAGCCGCGCGCAGTCCTCGTCGGACCAGTCGTGCAGGACCGCGGAGAGCAGGTAGACGTCGGCCGAGGGCACCCCGGCGAAGAAGTCGCCGCCGACCGCGCTCACCCGGTCGGCCAGCCCGGCCGCGCTCATCCGGGAGGTGGCGGCGGGGACGACCTCGGGCAGGTCCATGACGATGCCGCGCCGCCCGGGGTCGTCGGCCAGGAGGGCTGCGAGCACCGAACCGTCGGCCCCGCCGATGTCAGCGACGACCTCGCCCTCCGGCAGCCGGTAGTCGGACAGCAGGGCCCGGCGCGGCCCCCGTTCAGCTCGGCCATCGCGGAGGTCAGGGCGGGCAGGTGCTCGGGGTGCTCGCGCAGGTAGGGGACGAACTCCTGGCCGTGGTGCAGCGCGAACCCGGTGCGGCCGGTCCGCAGTGTGCCGAGGAGTTCCCCGAACGCCTCGTAGTGGGTCTCCATCCACATCAGCGCGGTTCCGTGCAGGGGACCGGGTGTTTCCCGGGCCAGGGTGGCGCCCAGGTCGGTGACGGCAAAGCGGCCGCCCTCCTGGTGGGTCACCACCCCGACACCGCTGAGGGTGTGCAGGACCCGGCGCAGCGGGTCCTCCGACACGCCGGCCTCCTCCGCCAGCTCGGCCGGTGTGCGCGGCCCCGCGAGCAGCTTCGCCGCGAGATCGAGCTTGGCGACCGCGTAGAGGGCCTGGGAGACGGCGAACCCCGACAGCATCCCCGCCATCCGGGCGGAGAGCGCGCCGGAGGACTGCTCGTTCGAGGGTGCCGATGCCACTTCTGGGGCCATGGTGGATCTCGTTTCCCTGGGTTCGGGCCGCACGCTCGGCAGCGCGGCGCCGCTGTCGGCCAGAATTGAGGTTAGGCCGTGTGTATTGAATGCGTCAAGTGTGTAGAAGTTAGAATCCGGACGTGTCTTCCGAGCCCAGGGCCTACCGCTCCCCCCGCCGTGAACGTGACGCCGCCCGCACCCGCGAGGAGATCCTCGACGCGGCGCGGGGGCTGTTCGTCAGCCGCGGGTACCTGCGCGTGACCATGTCCGACATCGCTCGTGAAGCCGGTACGGCGGTCAAGACCGTGTACGCCAGCGTCGGCACCAAGTCCGAACTCCTGCGCGAGCTGCTCAGGCTGGACGTGGCCGAATCCGCGGCCTCCGAGACCATCGAGGAACTCCGTTCCGCTCCCGACCTCGCGGCGGCCGCCGCCTGTCTCGCCCGGGGAACCCGTTCCGACCATGAGCGCTTCAGCGACTCGATCGACCTGCTGTACGCCTCGCTGGGCGACGAGGGCGCCGACCGAATCTGGGAGCAGGTCATGGGGAGCTACCGCGGCGCGCTGCGCGAAGCCGCGACCGTCCTCGTCGCGAAGGGGTTCGTGTCCGAGCGCCTGGACGTCGAGGAGGTCTCGGACCGCCTCTGGTTCTGCTTCGGAATCGCCGCCTGGCGCACCCTGCTCAAGGACTGCGGCTGGAACTACGGGCGGGCCGAATCCTGGCTCGGTGCTCAGGCGGTCGCGGCCCTGGGCGGGCCGGGCTCCGGCTGACCTCGTCTGTAGGATCACCCTTCCCCCAACGGTCTCCCTGTGGCCGGACCGCCGGTGCTCCGGCGGCGATACGCATGATTAAACCTCATTGGTTGACTAGTCATCAAATTTTGGGGTTGCTGGGGAGTGCCGAAAACCTGCCCTGAAGTGGGATTTTGGTGTCGCGAAAGTCGAAGTCTGGCCGGTCAATTTCTGGCAAGTGAGTTGATGCATCAACTAATTATTGCTAGCGTGATGACCAGGTCAAACCAAACAGGCCCGGACCGGCCCAGGCCGGCCGAAGACGGGCACCGCGGTGACGGGGGCAGGCATGAGCGGCGGATCCGGAAGGAAGACGTACAAGGGGCGTTCGATCTCGGTCACCTTCGAGGCGGGGCGCTGCCAGCACGCCGCCGAGTGCGTCCGCGGTCTGCCCGAGGTGTTCGACATCGAGCAGCGTCCGTGGATCCAGCCGGACAACGCCTCCGCCGATCGCACGGCCGAGATGGTGCGGTGCTGTCCTTCGGGTGCGCTGGAGTACCGCCGCGCCGGATGAGACGACGGCATTCAAGCAAGTGGGCGAGGACCATGGGCACAGGTACACATCTCGCGGCCGACACCTCGATGGGCGCCGTCACGCTGAACGTCGCGGACCTCGACGGAATGACCGTCTACTACCGCGACGGGGGCGGCCTGAGTGTGCTGGAGCAGAGCGGGCCGAAGGTGACCCTCGGCCGCTCCGGTCGGCCGATCGTCGTTCTCTTGCGGACACCGGAGCTGCGGCACGCCTCACCGGGTGAGGCGGGGCTGTTCCACACCGCCATCCTCTTCGACACCGAGGCCGGTCCGGCCGCGGCGGTCCACTCCGTCGCCCGCATGCGCCCGGGATCGTTCACCGGATCCAGCGACCACCTGGTCAGCAAGGCCTTCTACTTCGACGACCCCGAGGGCAACGGGGTCGAACTGTACTGGGACCGCGACCGCACGCAGTGGAGCTGGACCCACGGGCAGGTCGAGATGGGCGTCCTCTCCCTCGATCCCAGCGCCTACCTGCGCGAACACCTCGATGAGCGCGGGCTCGCCGGGGAGCCGGTCGGTGACGGCCGGGTCGGGCACATCCATCTTTCCGTCGGTGACGTCCGGACCGCGCGCGACTTCTACGCCACCAGGCTGGGCTTCGACGTGACGCTGGCCCTGGGGGACCAAGCCGTGTTCGTCAGCGCTGGCGGATACCACCACCACATGGCGATGAACGTCTGGAAGAGCCGAGGCGCCGGTCGCCGCCGACCGGCGCTCGGCCTGGGACGGGTGGATATCGAGGTGCCCTCCGCCGACGACATCGGTGAACTGACCGAGCGCATGCGGCACCATCGCGTCCAGATCCAGGACGACGGCCGGACGGTTCGCTTCGAGGGCCCCTGGGCCAACGCGGTCCGCCTCAGCGTGGTTCCGGTCCCGAAGGACACCGCGGCTCCGCCGAACAGCAAGAGCGGCCGGAACGCCCCTCTGACGTGAACTTTCAACTCAACCGCCGGATTCTCCGGCAGCGAGAGGCAGGAAAACCATGACCGCGCAATTGGTCGGCAAGAGCTACAGGTTCGACCTGGGGCCGTTGAAGGTGAAGTTCACCTTCGACTCGCCGTCGCAGGGCAGCTTCGTCGTCGAGGAGGGCGGCGGGCTCGCCCCGGACGGTCACGCCGAGACGGTCAGGCTCAACCTGAGGAAGATCCGCGAGGGCGTCTACCTGAACTCGTGGACCGAGGCCGGCGGCGCCACCGTGACCCATGTGGAGGACTTCACCAATTCGACCAGCGCCCCGGTGGCGGCCTACGCGGTGGTCTCCTCCTGGATCGAGGACTTCCGCGCCGACGTCGAGGCGGTCCGCGCCAGCGGCAAGCCGGCCCTGATCCTGCACGGCACCGCGGACAACATCCTGCCCATCGACGCCACGGCCCGCCGGTTCCACAAGCTCCTGCCCCAGGCGCGGTACGTGGAGGTCGAGAACGCCCCGCACGGGCTGCTGTGGACGCACGCTGAGGAGGTCAACACCGCCCTCCTGGACTTCCTCCACTAGCGGTCGGCCGCCCGCCGGACGCCGAGGAAAGCTGGCCGTCCTCGGCGCACCCGGAGCCGTCGCACTCGTCGGCCTGATCGTCTGGGCCGCATGGAAGCGTCGCGTACTGGTGAGGCGCACTGACGCCACCGGCCCGGGGCAGTGGTGGACCACACCGGCAGAGTAGTTGACTCATCATCTAAATTGAGTGAGTGTACGTCTGCATCCGAAGACGCCAGAAGGAGAAGACATGTCCGTAGAAGTGAGTGACGCGCCCGAGGCGAAGCGCTACGAGGCCCGAGTCGACGGAGCGACCGGCGTGGCCGGTCTGGCGCAGTACATCCGCACGGACGAGCTCATCGCGTTCGTGCACACCGAGGTGTCGCCGGAGTACGAGGGCCGGGGGGTCGGATCGGCACTGGTGCGTACGGCTCTGGACGAGGCCCGCTCCGCTGGTCTGGGGGTCCTCCCGACCTGCCCCTTCTTCGCAGGCTGGATGTCCCGCCACCCGGAGTACCAGGACCTGCTGTACCGGTCCCGCAGCAAGGTCATCGACTGATCGGACCCCGCCCGGAGGACGACCAGGGCAGCACGGGGACCTTCGCGCTGACGAGGAGGTCCACCCGGGGCCCGAGAAAGGGGCCGAGGAAACGGTCTCACCGAGGACGACAGCCGCGGTAGTGACGCCGTGTCATGCCCTCACCCCCACGAACGTCATGCGGAGGTGTTGACGCGGCGGCACTACCCGGTGAACGGCCCGGCGGATTGAATCGCAGAGCACCTGACCACGAGCGACGCCGCGGAAGCAAGGACTGGACACCATGGCACTTCCCAAGCTCCACACCATCAAGGACCTCTTCGACTCCCCGAGCCGTACCAGCGCGTCGATCTCTCCGGACGGCACCCGGATGGCCTTCCTCGCGCCCTGGAAGAACCGGCTCAACATCTGGGTCCAAGACCTCGATGACGGATCCGAACCGCGGGCCGTCACCGCCGACGAGACCCGCAGCGTGCAGAGCTTCGAGTGGGCCGACGACCCGCGCTGGCTGCTCTACCTCCAGGACGACGGCGGGGACCAGAGGTGGCATCTGCACCGGGTCGACCTCGACACCCCGGGGTCGGAGGCGGTCGACCTGACACCCTTTCCCGGAGCCACGGTCATGGGATTCGGCCCCTCCCCGGTCCGACCGGGGAAGGTGACCCTGCTGCTCGACACCCGAGCCGCCGGGATGTTCGACTCCCACGAGGTCGACATCGCCACGGGCGAACTCAGCCTGCTGGCCGAGAGCCCCGGCCCCGGCAAGATCTGGGTCCAGGGCGGCGACGGGGCGATGTTCCTGTCCGAACTGACCGCCGAGGGCGACGTGGAGTTCTCTCGCCGCGACCCCGCCACCGGTGAGCCGCGCAGGGTCCTGGAATGGAAGGGCGCCGACTACCCCGTGGGGTCGCCGTGGCAGATCACGCCGGACGGGACCGGCATGTGGATCGTCTCCAACCGGGGTACCGACCTCACCCGCGTGGTCCGGGTCGACCTGATCACCGGCGAGGAGACCGAGGTCGACAGCCACCCGACTTTCGACGTCGACGCGCGCATGATGGTCAACCCCGCCGTGCCCGAACCGCTGATCCGCGACCACCGGGGGGAGCTTCTGGGGGTGCGTTACCTCGGCGAACGCCAGGTCATCCACGCCCTGGACCCGCACTTCTCCGAGGTGCTGGCCAACCTGGAGAAGCTGTCCGAGGGCGACCTGTCCCACGTGTCCTTCGACCGGGACGGTCAGCGCTGGGTCGTCTCCTTCGAACACGACCGCGACCCCGGCGCCACCTGGTTCTACGACCACGCCACGGGGGAGTCCCGACTGCTGTTCCGGCCCTTCCCTCACCTTGCCCCGGAGACGCTGGCGCCGATGCGCCCGGTCTCCATCACCGCCCGCGACGGGCTGACCCTGCCCTCCTACCTCACCCTGCCCGTCGGGGTGGAGCCCGCCAACCTGCCGCTGGTGCTGCTGGTCCACGGCGGTCCGTGGGCTCGGGACTCCTGGGGGTACTTCCCTCCGGCCCAGCTGATGGCCAACCGCGGCTACGCGGTGCTCCAGGTCAACTTCCGCGGTTCGACCGGGTTCGGCAAGGCGCACACCCAGGCCGCGATCGGCGAGTTCGCGGGCAGGATGCACGACGACCTGATCGACGGCGTGGACTGGGCGGTGGCCCAGGGCTACGCGGACCCGGACCGGGTGGCGATCGTCGGTGGCTCCTACGGCGGGTACGCGGCGCTGGTGGGGGTCACCTTCACCCCGGACCGCTTCGCGGCGGCCGTGGACGTCGTCGGGATCTCCGACCTGGCCAACTTCATGCGGACCCAGCCCCCGTTCGTCAGGCCCGGCCTGGTCAACAACTGGTACCGGTACATCGGCGACCCCGAGATCCCCGAGCAGGAGCAGGACATGCTCGACCGCTCGCCGATCACCCGGATCGACCGGGTCCGCGCCCCGCTGATGGTCGTGCAGGGGGCCAACGACCCGCTGGTGGTCAAGGCCGAGTCCGACAACATCGTCGAATCCCTGCGCTCGCGCGGCGTGGAGGTCGAGTACATGGTCGTCGAGGGCGAGGGACACGGGTTCGTGAACCCCGAGAACCAGATGGCCGTGTTCGAGGCCGCCGACCGTTTCCTCGCCCAGCACCTGGGCGGACGTCCCCGACAGAGCTGACCGCCCACGCACCGCACCGCAGCCCGCCACCACCCCGGCAAGCCCACAGTCAGGAGCACCCGACGTGAACTTCCACGAACGCGAGCGTGATATCACCGACCAGACCAGGGTCACCGACACCGACCACACCGACCGCCCCGTACCGCCCGCAGACCTGAAGCAGGAGGTGCTCAAGGGTCTGGGCGGTCCGTCGGGGATGGTGTACTCCGCCCTGCCGGTGGTGGTCTTCGCGGCGACCGTCCCCTTCACCGCCCTGACCGTGGCGATCAGTGCCGCCATCGCGTTGGCCCTGGCCCTGGGGGCGTACCGGTTGTGGCGCGGGGAGCGGCTCATGCCCGCGCTGGGCGGGGTGATCGCCGTCGCGGCCGCCGGCGGCATCGCGGCCTCCACCGGTTCGGCCAACGACTTCTTCCTGTTCGGGATCTGGAGTTCCCTGGTCTTGGCCCTGCTCACCCTGGGCACGGTCCTCACTCGCCGCCCGGTGACCGGTCTCATCTGGAACCTTCTCCACGGCAACACCCACCCCTGGCGTCAGGACCGGCCCTCGCTGCGGGTGCACGACCTGGCCACGCTGGTGGTGACGGCTGTGCTCGCCGCCCGGTTCGTCGTACGGCAGTGGATGTACCTGGCCGACTCCACCACCGGGCTGGCCGTCGCCGACACGGTGACCGGGTTCCCGCTCACGATGGTGGCGGTGCTCGTCATCGTCTGGGCGTTCCGCCGCACCACCAAGCGACTGGTCGCGCCGGACGGCTCCGCGGCCGATCCGAGGGGCTGACCGGTTCGTCCCCAGCGGTTCCGTGCTTCACGGAGCCGTCCCATTAGTTCGCGCGTGCCCGCCGTCCCGGGTACGCGCGACCAACTCCTTGAGGGGGCCGGCCACCGTGCGCCGCAGTCCGACGATCTACTTCACCTCCTACGCACTGTCCCTGTTGGGATCCGGGATCGCGAGCGTGGTGATCCCGCTCCTGGTGCTCGACCGCACCGGCGACGTCCTCGCGGCGGGGATCATGGCGACCGTGGGCATGGCCGTCTCCGCGCTGACGGGGCTCTTCTCCGGGCTGCTCGTCGACCGGGTCGACCGGCGCGCGGTGTCGGTCATCGCCAACCTGCTCACCGCCCTGTCGATGGCGGCGCTGTTGTTCATCGACCTGACGTGGGGTCTGGACCTGGCCTGGTTTCTGGCGTTGGCCGTGGTCGGGGCGTTGATCCGGGTTCCGGGTTTGACCGCCCAGGAGACCTTGCTGCCCGCCTTGGCCCGCATCGGTGAAACGGAGCCGGGCCGGGACGGGCGCCCGGTCCGGCTGGACCGGCTGGTCGCGGTCCGCGAGACCGTGGGCAACGTGCTCCTGCTGGCCGGGCCCGGCCTGGGCGGGCTGCTGGTAGCGCTGTTCGTCCTGTCCCCGGCGATCCTGCTCGCCGCCGCCGCGACCAGTCTGTTCGCCGCGCTGAGCACGCTCGTGCTCGACCCGCGGGCCGGACAGGTCCCGCCCCGGGACCCCGTCCCGGCCGACGCCGCCGGGGGCCCGCTGCGACGGGCGGCGGCCGACCTGGCCGACGGGTGGCGGTTCTTGTTCCGCAATCGGCTGGTCCTCGGTTCGACCCTGGTCACCGGGGTCTTCATCGCGGTCCTGAGCGTTCTGCAGACCACACTCATGCCCGCCTACTTCACCGAGCAGGACCTTCCCGCGCTGACGGGTCTGACCCTGAGCGCGATCGCCGCGGGCAGTATCGGGGGCTCGGCGCTCTACGCCGCCTTCGCGCTCCGGGTGCGCCGACGGGTGTGGTTCGTGATCGGGATGCTGGGCGCGCTGGTCGGGTTCGCCGCGGTGGGCAGTATGGCCTCTCCATGGTTGGTGCTGGGTGGCGCGGCCCTGGCCGGGTTCCTCTTCGCTCCGGCCGGAGGCGTGCTCGGTGTGCTGACGATCGAGGCCACCCCGGACGCCATGCGCGGCCGTGTGCTGGGCGCGCAGAACACCGTGATGCTGTCCGCGCCCGCCCTGACCAGCGCCCCGCTCGCGGCGGTGGCCTCGACGGCCGGGCTGCCCGCGGCGGGGGCCGTGATCGCGGTCCTGGTCGGGGTAACGGTACTGGCCGCCCTCGTTGCCCCGGCGTTCCGCCGGATCGACGACATCGGCTCCGAGCCGGAGGAAGCGGACCCCGACCCTTCCACGGTCGAGGCCTGACGTGCGGCTGTTCCGACCGGGTCCCGGCTCAGGAAACGGAAAGAGAGATGGGAACCGACGAGCTGAAGCCACGACCGGCCGGTGTCCTGTGCGGGCTCCGGCCCATGCGGCGCCGACTGCCGCTGCCCGCCCTCGCGGTGGTCGCCGGTGTGCTCCTGTGGCTCAACCAGAGCCCCTGGTGGGGGTGGGCGCTGATTGCCGTGCTGCTCGCGGCCCTGGCCGTGACGGCCCGCTGGTGGCTGCGTGGCCACTGGCTGCTGCGCACCGCGGCGTGGCTGCTCGCGGGCGTACTCGTGAGCGCCACGGCGGTGGCCGCCTACCCGGCACCGCAGAACCGTCTCGCGGGAGGCCAGGACCGCACCCCGACCGAACTCGTCGGCACCGGGGAGGGGCCGGTCCGAGGGGTCCTCGACGACCCGGGCACGGTCGAGGTCTTCGCGGGCATCCCCTACGCCCGGCCGCCGGAGGGAGAACTGCGCTGGAGGGCGCCCCAGCCTCCGCTGCCGCGTACCGAGGTGTTCGAAGCCGACCGCTTCTCCGACGTCCCCGTCCAGAGCGAGTCCGCCTTCACCACCCGGGCGCTCGCGCAGGTCATCGACGTCCCGCTGGAGGGCACTCTCCTCAACCCGTATCCGGTCAGCGAGGACAGCCTCACCCTCAACATCTGGCGGGCGGCCGAGCGCGGCGCGGAGCCGCTGCCCGTCCTCGTCTACATCCCCGGCGGGGGTTTCATGACCGGCTCCGGCGCGCTGCCGCTCTACGACGGCGCCGCTCTCGCCTCCCGGGGCGAGGTGATCACCGTGACCCTCAACTACCGGCTCGGCGTCCTGGGCTTCCTCGCCCATCCCGACCTCGCCGAGGAATCCGGGGGCGAGGCCTCGGGCAACTACGGGATCCAGGACCAGATCGCCGCCCTGGAATGGATCCGCGACAACATCGCGGCCTTCGGCGGCGACCCCGACCAGGTGACCGTGGCCGGAGAGTCGGCCGGCGGCGAGAGCGTGTGCCTCCTGGGCGCGACCCCGCTGGCCGAGGACCTCGTGGACGGCGTCATCGGGGGTAGCGGAGCCTGTATGGGCACCACCGGAGACACCGAGGACGGCGACCAGTTCGACACCCGCGAAGCGGCCACGGACGCCGGGCTCCGCCTGAGCGAGGAACTGGGCGGAGCCACCCTGGAGGAGATGCGGGCAATGCCCCTGAACCGGGTCCTGGACGCCGCGGAACCACTGGTCGGCCACTGGCGACCCTTCATCGACGGCCACGTGCTCCCCACCGCACCCGCGGACGTCTACGCCTCAGGAAACCAGCTGGACGTACCGATCCTGGTCGGCAGCAACGCGGACGAGGCCTCCCTGGCCCTGGCCCTGCCACCCGACACCGACGTCGACGAGTACCGTGCCTCGGTTCAGGAGGAGCACGGCGAGGACGCGGAACGGTTCCTGGAGCTCTACCCCGGAGAGACCGGGGAGCAGGTCCTCGACTCGCTCCTGCAGGCCCAGACGGACAAGGTCATGACCCGGGCGATGCACCGCTGGGCCCGGCTACAGACACAGTCCGGCGCGTCGGACGCCTTCCTCTACTTCTTCTCCCACGTCCCGCCGGAAGAGGACCTGGAGAAGTACGGCGCCTACCACGGAGCGGAAGTGCCGTACGCCTTCGACAACCTCGGCGCCGACAGCGACGCCGCCTACACCGAGACCGACTACCGGCTCCGCGACCAGATGAGCGCCTACTGGGTCAACTTCGCGCGCACCGGCGACCCCGACGGGCCCGGCCTGCCCGCCTGGCCCACGGTGGCCCAGGAGCCCGAGCATGTCATGGAGTTCGACGGTGGTAGCGCGGTGGCGCCCCGCCCGCGCCCGGAGGCAGTCGACTTCTGGATGGAGTTCGACGGCCCGGTCCCCTGATGAGGGGTTATTGCCGTACGTGCGCCCCGCCGGTGTCGGGGCGCACGTACGGCCCGACCTCGATCCGCTCAGGGGCCTGAAGCGACGCGAGGAACTCGTCCGTCCTCCGGACCTCGTCGGGGTCGTAGGTGCTGACGTTCGCGAGGACCTCCGAGGCACCAGTGCGCTCGATGAGCTCGGTGGGCGAGGCCTCCACCTTGCTCCTACCCGATCACCGGGTGTCCACTGGCGATCGAGATGCGGTTGAACGCGTTGATCAGAGTGGTGGTCCACTCCACCGCGGAGATCTGTGCGGTGGTCAGGTGGGCGGCCGCGCGGGCGTTGACGGCCTGCCGGTCTATGGTCGGGTCGAGCACGGTCAGGGACTCCGCCAGTTCGAGCGCGGCCCGCTGCTGGTCCGTGAACAGCTTCGTCTCGCGCCAGGCGGGCAGCACGTCCAGGGTGCTCTGCTCCACGCCCGCCGCGAGCGCCCTGGGGAAGTGGATGCTCAGGCAGGTCGGGCACCCGTTGATCTGGGACACCCGGATGTTGACCATCTCGATCAGGTCGTCGCCCAGACCGGCCTCGTGTGAGGCGGCCCGGGAGGCCGTGGCCGCCTTGAGCATCGCCCCGTAGACCTTGGGGTGCTCCTTGTCGATGTAGGGGCGCTCCGCGTTCACGCGTCACCCGCGTTCTCGACCGTCTCCTTGACCAGCGCGAGGTCGGCCGGTCTCGGGCGGCGGAACTGTCCGCCCCGGGCCTCGTACTCGTCGCCGTGCTCCTTCAGGTGCCTGGCGAACAGCGGGCACACGGGCACGACGGTGAGGTTCCTGCGGATGCTGTCGGCCAGTGCCTCGCGGACGAGCAGTCCGGCCAGGCCCCGGCCGCCGAACTCCTCAGCGACCTCGGTGTGGAAGAAGATGCGCTCGTCGGCTGCCTGTGGCGGGTCGACGAAGTCCGCGCGTCCGGCGAGGGTCCCCTCGTCCACGCTCACGGTGTAGGCGCTGATGGCGCGGTCCTGGTCGAGTGCGATGGACACGGGCGCACCCGTCCTGTCCGTTCGCTGTTCGGTCATGTCGGACACCTCTTCTTGTTTGTCTGCGGGCGCGGTGTTCGGCCCGGTCCCTGATGGGTGCGTTGGAGGCGGCTGCCCCCGGCCCCTGGCGGGGCTCGTGTGCGCGGTGTTGGTCAGCCGTCGAACTGTGCGTGCGGCGGCGGGTTCTTCCTGGGGCGCATCTGCACCGGCGGCAGCTCCGGGGCCGGAATCCTCGCCATGCCCTCATGGTTCCTGCCCGGGCCGCCGTGCCCCACGTAGCCCTCCACCTCCCCGAACCGCTCGCCGTGGTTCTGCCATTCCTCCCGGTAGCGCGTGATCTCCTCCGTCGTCCGGCCCAGGAAGTTCCACCACATGAGGACCTCCTCGCCGAAGGGGGCACCGCCCAGGAGCACGAACCTGGCCTGTTGGTCGCCCTCGTTGGCCACCCGCAGGGTCTGCGCACCCACCCCGGTGTAGCCCACGGCGTCCTTGGGCACGCGCACGCCTTCGAGTCTGACCTGGTCGCCGGTGTCCACCAGCAGGCCGTGCTCGAACCCGGGGTCGACCGGCAGGGCGAGGACCCCGCCGGGGTTCAGCCTGAGCTCGGCCCCCACCAGCGGTGTGTACATGCGCACCGGCGACCGCGAACCGAGCAGGGAGCCGAGGAACACGAGTGCCGTGCCCGCGTCGAACTCGACCGGCTCGGGCACGTAGTGCTCGAACCCGCGTTCCGAGCTGTGCCGGACCTCGTCAGGCAGGGCGACCCAGAGCTGCACGCCGTGGATCCGGACCGCCTCCGGAGTGGAGGTCTCGGAGTGGCAGATGCCCGATCCCGCCGTCATCAGGTTCATCTGGCCGGGCAGGATGGTGCCCGTGTTCCCGCCGGAGTCGTTGTGCTCGATGACGCCGTCGAACAGCCAGCTGACCGTCTGCAGCCCCGTGTGCGGGTGCGGGGCCACGTCCATTCCGCCGGTGTCCGCTACCTCGTGCGGGCCGAAGTGGTCGACGAAGCACCACGCGCCGATCAGCGAGCGCTGCCGCTGCGGCAGGGTGCGGCGCACGTTGATCGCGCGCGGCCCGCCCAGGGGCACGTCACGGGCGGTGATGATCTCGACCGGAGCGCCGCCCTCGCACGCGGCCGAGGGGCCTGGGAGGCCGCCCTCGCTACATACGAAGGCGTCCGGGTGGGTCTCTGTATTGGTCATTGCGGTGCCCTTCCTGGTGCACGGACGCGGATACGGGCGCGGGCGCGACCTGGCGGGCCGGCGCGGATCGGAACGGGTGTCCGTCCCGCGGGTTCGCCGTCGCGCCTCAGCCCGTCACCGCCGCGGAGGCGTCCCCGGCGGCGCGGGCGGCGAGCAGCGAGGCGTGGGTGGGGGCATCGGGCACGCCGGTCGGCCGGTTTCTGGCGAATTCCTTCCGCAGGACCGGCACGACCTCCTCGCCGAGGATGTCGAGCTGCT
This sequence comes from Nocardiopsis sp. NPDC058631, assembly GCF_042716955.1. Lineage (NCBI taxonomy): Bacteria > Bacillati > Actinomycetota > Actinomycetes > Streptosporangiales > Nocardiopsidaceae > Nocardiopsis > Nocardiopsis sp. NPDC058631. The sequence continues at coordinate 17,606 of NZ_JBHXQY010000062.1, forward strand.
CCAGCACGGTCTTCAGGGGGACCCCGGCGCCGTCGACGTTGAACAGCTGGCGCTGGTAGTCGCCGAAGTTCTCGCGGAAGGTGAGGGTCTTGTCGATGACCTGCTGGGGGCTGCCGACGGTCAGCGGGGTCTCGTCCATGTACTGCTCCAGGGACGGTCCGCCGCCCATCAGGGGGGAGTGGTCGAAGTAGGGACGAAACTCCCGTACGGCGTCCTGGGATCTGGGCCGCATGAAGATGTGGCCGCCGACGCCGACGACGGCCTGTTCGGGGGTGCCGTGGCCGTAGTGGGCGTAGCGCTTGCGGTAGAGGCCGATCAGCTTCTGGAAGTGCCGTTTGGGCCAGAAGATGTTGTTGGCGAAGAAGCCGTCTCCGTAGTAGGCCGCCTGTTCGGCGATCTCCGGCGAGCGGATGGAGCCGTGCCAGACGAACGGGGGGACGCCGTCGAGCGGGCGGGGGGTGGCGGTGAAGCCCTGCAGCGGGGTACGGAACCTGCCTTCCCAGTCGACGACGTCCTCGCGCCAGAGCTTGTGCAGGAGGGCGTAGTTCTCGATGGCGAGGTTGATGCCCTGCCGGATGTCCTGGCCGAACCAGGGGTAGACCGGGCCGGTGTTGCCGCGGCCCATCATCAGGTCCACGCGTCCGTCGGCCAGGTGCTGGAGCATGGCGTAGTCCTCCGCGATCTTCACCGGGTCGTTGGTGGTGATCAGCGTGGTGGACGTGGACAGGATGATCCGCTCGGTGCGCGCCGCGATCCAGCCGAGCATGGTGGTCGGGGACGAGGGCACGAACGGCCGGTTGTGGTGCTCGCCGGTGGCGAACACGTCCATCCCGATCTCCTCGGCCTTGCGCGCGATGGCGACCATCGCCTTGATCCGCTCGTGCTCGGTCGGCGTCCGACCGGTGACGGGGTCCTGTGTCACGTCACCGACGGTGAAGATCCCGAACTGCATCGCACCCACCTCCCTGTGGTTGCTGCTCCGACTGGTGTGGTGAACGAGGTGCCGGGCCTGGTCGCTCCTGTCCCGACATCGTCACCGTCCGGTGGATCAGTCAACTGCATGCTTCAGATTTTTTATTGATATATCAACCATATTGTGCTTGCTTTGTGATCGTGGCCGCCGGTCGCCTCCGGTGGATACCCGGTCAGCTTCCGTCGCTCCCCGCGTTCGCGGGTGTTCCGTGCCAGCGCAGGGGGTCGTCCTCCAGTGCCGGGCGGTCCCAGTGGCCGAGGTCCGCGGCGGCCTCGTAGGTGCTGTGCAGGAACTCGGCCACGGCGCGGTCGGGGTCGGGCGCGGTGCGGGCGGCCTCATAGGGGAAGAGGAACTGTTGGAACTCGGTGCTGTAGAACGCGCCCTCGGGGCCGGGCGCCTGCTCCGCGAAGCCGTCGGGCGCGGGGTAGGCGTAGGAGTAGAAGGCGCCTTCCTCGCCACCGCCGGGCCAGAAGCCGCAGCTGGAGAGTTCTCGGGAGTAGCCCTCGACCATGACCCAGTCGCCGCAGTTGGGTACTCCGCCCGGGTGTTCGGGGGCGGGTCGTCCGGAGAAGCGGGTGCAGGCCAGGTCCATCCCTCCCCAGAAGAAGTGCACCGGGCTGACCTTGCCGACGAAGTGCGAGCGGAACTCGCCGATCACCCGGTTGGCCTGCAGGAGCTGGCGCCAGAACAGGGTGACCGCCTCGGCGTCGTAGGAGGCGTGTTCGTGGTCCTCGGCGAAGGGGATGGCCGGGTCGACCTCGTTGGGGACCGGTCGGATCGGCGCCTTGATCCCGAGCTGGTCGAGCAGGTACATCACCTGGGAGTAGAACGCCGCGACTGTCATGGGCCGCAGCGGGAAGCCGCGCGTGCCGGTGTCGCTGCTGCGGACCTCGATCCGGTGGTCGAGGAGGTCGAACTCGATCTCGAAGGCCCCCGAACGGTAGGGGACGGTCGAGGTGGTCAGTCCGCGCGGGCTGACGTACAGGGGCACTTGCCACCAGTGGTTGACCAGCGGGGCGTGGGCCATACGGATCTTGCCCACGATCTGGGTCCACATGTGCAGGGTCTCACGGGTGTCCGTCCAGTCCGAGACCCGCAGGCTCGGCCAGTTCACGGTCGATGAGTCGGTCATCTGGTTCTCGCTTCCATCGCGGTGTCATCCGGGAGCGCGGGGTCGTGTCCTGCCGACGGGGCCCTGTGTCCGCGGTGCCCTGGTTCGGCACGGGGTCCGAAGGTGATTGATGCGCTATCCAGATAGTAGATGATGAGTCAACTTCATGGCGAGGTCCGCGCCTAGTCCGGAGGTTCGGGATGTGTGCCCGCATTTTGTTGACACGTCATCCAAAAATGCTAATGTGGATGATGTGTCAACTACTGGGGCGGTGACCCGCCGCCCGAGCCCCCAGAACACGAACCCCCGGAGGTACCGCCATGAGCACCAAGGCCAAGAACGGACTCGACGCCCTGCTCACCCCGGAGGAGAGCGTCCTCCTCCTGATCGACCACCAGCCGTTCCAGGTCGCCAACCTGCACAGCCATGAGCCGTCCGTCGTCCTCAACAACGCGGTCGGCCTGGCCAAGGCCGCCAAGCTGTTCGACGTCCCGACCATCCTGACGACCGTGCTCGCGGACCGTGGCGGCCACCTCATCCAGGGGATCCAGGACGTGTTCACGGAGCAGAAGCCGATCGACCGCACGCTCATCAACACCTGGGAGGACGAGCGGGTCGTCGAAGCCGTCAGGGCGACCGGCCGCAAGAAGGTGATCATGGCCGGACTCTGGACGGAGATCTGTGTGGCCATGCCGGCGATCCATGCGGCGGGCGAGGACTACGACGTCTACGCCGTCACCGACGCGTCGGGGGGTGTGTCGGTGGAAGCCCACGAGATGGCCGTGCGGCGCATGATCGACGCCGACGTGACGCCGCTCAACTGGCTGGCCGTGGTCGCGGAGTGGCAGCGCGACTGGGCTCGTGAGAAGACCGCGGCGGGGCAGGCCGAGATCCTGGTGCAGCACGGCGGCGCCAGCGGTGTCGCCTTCGCCTGGGAGATGCAGCTGCTGGCCGGCCGCGCCTGAGAGGGGGCGGCACGGCAGTGGAACGGACTCCGCCACCGGCCCCGGTCAGTGGTCCGCGGGGTCGGCGACGGCGGCTCTGCGGCGCGGATCACGGTGCTGTGGCCTTGAGTCGGACGCGGCGTCGGAGTTTTGACTGGGCGGCGTCCGCACGGACCGACCTTCGGCGGCGCACGCCCCCGCCCGGTCCGGCCCGCGAACAACGGAGCAGAACAAGGAGAAGTGGTCCCATGACCGCCACAGCACGGCAATCCCGAGGGCTGAAGCCCGTTCCGCCAGGAGTCGAGTACCACCGGGTGCTGGCGGGAGAGGAACGCCGTATCGGCCGCGGCATTCTCGCCATCGTCCTGCTCCTCGGAGGCATGTTCGGCGCCATCATCGTGTTCCAGGCGGTGGGCACGTGGATCGACGGCATCCTGTGGCCGGGCGTCCCGGGTGACGAGCGCCTGGTCTTCACTCCCGTGGCCCATACCCTGAGCCTGATCGCCGTCGCCCTGGTCATCCCGTGGAGCATGTTCCTCCAGCGCTGGCTCTACAAGGTTCGGGGCGCCACCCTGAGCTCGGTCGTGTCGGGCTTCCGCTTCGACCTGTTCGCCCGGGCTCTGCTGGCGATCATCCCCGCCTTCCTGGTCGCGCTCGCCGTCTTCGAGCTTCTGTCCCCCGGTGAGGTCGCCGTGTGGCGGTACCAGGACGTTGTCTGGATGCTCGTCGTGACCGTCCTCATCGTGCCCCTGCAGGCGACGGGTGAGGAGTACGGCCTGCGCGGGTTCGTCTTCCGCGTCGCCGCGAGCTGGGGGCGCGGCCGACGGACGTCGCTGTTCCTGGGTATCGGCGTGTCGGCCGGCCTGTTCAGCGTCATCCACACCGCCGGCGACCCGTGGTGGAACGTGTTCTACCTTCTCTTCTCCGTCGTCACGGGGTATGTCACCTGGCGAACCGGAGGAATCGAGATCGCGGCTGTCGTCCACGCGGCCTTTAACACCCTCACCTTCATCTTCTGGATCGCCCTGAACGCCGACATCTCCATCAGGCTCGACCGCTCGGCCGGAGGGTTGGACACCGCTCTGCTGATCACCGGGTCCCTCGCCCTCATCGGCACCGCAGTGGTCGTGTGGTTCCGGACCCGCAAGACCGGCCCGGCCACGACGCCGCCGGAGCCGCGCGAGGGCCGGAGCGACCGGCTCGCCCCCGTCTCAGGAACGGCTTGACCCTGTCCCGGGGACACGGTGTCCGCCGTCCCCGGAACTTCGTGCGAGACGGGCGTCGCGGCCGAGGAAGAGTCCTCTAGTGTGGCCCGCGCACATCGTCTGACGCCGGTACGCGGATGCGAGAGGCAGGACCGCGGTGAACCGCACAGATTCTCCCCCCATGGAACAGGAAGCACGCCGAAGGCCTGACGGAGCACCGATCGCGGCGACGTGACACATACGTGGAAAAGTGCGACACCGAGACGGCAGCACACCAGCTCTGACCTGCGGATATTCATCCGGTCATCCGATGACTACGGATCAGAAAGTTGGGGGTTCGAGTCCTCCCGAGTGCACCACACAAGCCCCTGAACCGCGGAAACGCGGTCGGGGGTTTGCTCGTTCCAGACCATGCGAAGCCCGAAGCCGCTGTTTTTCGACTCTCTGTCTGAGGTTTGATTATTGGTTGGTCCTGGGTGAGCAGGCAGTGCGGGCCGCTGGGGCCCTTGCTGGTCAGTGCGGCGGCGGTCATCCGGCGGTGCTGTTTGTCGGTTGCGCCCATGGTGGCCTCACGAAACTGCTGTTCACAGGAGTCCCACCCACCGGGAAACGAAAAATCGAACCTCAATCAGATGCCCCGGATTCCCGCCGACACACCTCCCGAACGTGGGGCGACGCGTGATGAGGACGTGTCGAGACACCTAACACGCCACGGGAACATGTTAATTTTATCGAGGATTCTTAACATGTTTCGCGGACACGTCGAAGGAGTTGACGCGTGCTCTGGAGCCCCGACGTTCCCTTCAACGGTCTGCCCCCGCTGCCACCGGCCGGCCTTGACCTGGAACCCAAGCCCGTGCTCAAGGCGACCGTCCAAGCCCGAACGGCACTGGCGACACTCGCCCAGGCCGGCCAGGTGCTGCCGAACCCCAACATCCTGATCCACGCTGTCCCGCTGCTCGAAGCGCAAGCCAGCTCCGAGATCGAGAACATCGTGACCACCGCCGATGAACTGTTCAAGCACGCCGACTCGGGCGGGGGGGACCACGCTACCAAGGAGGCACTGCGCTACCGGAGCGCGCTTTTCGCAGGAGTCGAATCGATCAGGAACCGGCCGCTCACGTCTGCGACAGCTGCCCGAATCTGTTCCGAGTTGCAGGGGCGGGAGATGGCCATTCGTGCGGTGGCCGGCACGCGCATCGCGAACCCGACCACACGGCAGGTTGTGTATGCCCCACCCGAGGGCGTCGACCTCATTCGCGAGAAGCTTTCAGCCTGGGAGCGATTCGTTCACGCTGAGGACGATCTTGATCCGCTGGTGCGTATGGCAGTGGCCCATTACCAGTTCGAGGCGATCCACCCCTTCCACGATGGCAACGGACGCACCGGCCGCGTCATCAACATCCTGATGCTGATAGAGGCCGGTCTACTGCGCGACCCGATCCTCTATCTCTCACGCGCCATCATCGCCCGCAAGAACGACTACTACCGACTCCTGCGAGCCGTGACAGCTGACGGCGCCTGGATCGAATGGGTCCTCTACATGCTCGACGTTGTGCGCGACTCTGCGGTGTCGACGACTCGAAAGATCGGAGCCATCCGCACGTGTCAGGAGGACATTGCCGAGCGAGTTCGCGCTGCCACTTCGGGCGGGCGGGACGCACAGTTCTTGGCCGTCCTGTTCGAGCAGCCCTACTGCCGCATCAACATTGTCGCCGACCGATGCGATGTCTCGCGCCAGACCGCGTCGTCCTGGTTGCACGCCCTGGTCGGGGCGGGGCTCCTCCGCGACGTCAAGGTCGGTCGAGAACGCCTCTTCGTGAACCACGAGTTCCTGGACGTGTTGACGCGCCCCGAGTGAGCTGACACAAGCCACGATCGGCGATCATGGTCGAGCAAGTTGTCCACAAACGCCTGTTTGTTGAGCCCGGCGGGGAGTCTTGCTGTCCGTTGGAGTGGCAGGCGCGCGGAGAGTGTCACCTCGCCGTCGCGCACGTACTCGGCCGTGTAGGAGCACGTGGGGTCCTCGTCGGAGGCTGCGCGTTCCAGGTGTCCCACGACCTCACCTGACAGCAGGACGACCAAACGCTCAGTCATCGTCGGTGCTCCTGGTGTCAGCGGTCGGCAGGCCCCAGGAGGCCCGGCGCGCTCGCGCGGCCGCCCTGAGGTCGGCGCCAATGGCGTCCGGTTCGTCCTGCTGGGTGTCCGGCCTCGACGCGGGCCAGCCAGGAACGGGCGACACCGGCCCGGGTGGCCAGGGCCGCCTGACTGAGGCCCTGGGAGAGCCGGGTGTCACGGACCAGGGCACCGAGCTTGGACCACCCCGTCAAAGCGAACTCTTCCGGCATCGCCTGTTCTCCGTCCTCGAACGAGGACAACGGTGAATCGTCCTCGAACGAGGACAGCGAAACCGACGGGCGGTGGGTGGATACCTTCAAATGGACCGATGAACATGCGGAGGGCGTCCACACGAAACTCCGGCTTGCCCCACCCGCGAGATTCTGTGGGTACCGACTCCGCACAGGCCTGCCCCTCCTACGGGGTCTTCGCCACCCGGCTCAAGGGCTACCGCACCACCGCCCCCAGGCACCTGTCCTGCGGCGGGAGCGGGGCGGTCTACGACGGCGGCCACACCGTGGCCCAGGCCGGACGAGACCTGGGCCTGTCCTGGCCGATCACCCAGCGCTGCCTCACCGATGATGCCGCCCGACCCCTGCCCGCCGATCCACCGCCGGCCGAGGCGATCGGGATCGACGAGACCCGCCGGGGCAAACCGGTCTGGAGACAGAACCCGCACACCCGCAAGTGGGAACTGATCGCGGACGCCTGGCACATCGGCTTCGTCGACGCCGTCAGCGGAGAAGGCCTGTTCGGGCAGGTCGAGGGCCGCAACGCGGCATCGGTCGCCGACTGGCTCATCGCCCAGCCCGCCGTATCGGGCGGCGCTCACCGTAGGTGCGATGGACCTGGGGACATCGCGGCCTGGTTCCGACGGCGGAACGCGCCCAAGCTGATGGTGCAGAAGCCGCCCGGTGCCATCAACCGCCCGCTCGGCCCGTAGCAGCGCACTTCGCGCACCGCCCACCGACAAACCCGAACTCCTCTGAGGAGCGAGCAATGAGCACCACCGACACGGACATCGCGGGCTGGAACTCCAAGGCCCTCGACGAAATCCTTTCGAACGACGCGGGACGCCCCGTCCTGTTCACCAACGCCCGCATCCTGACGATGGACCCGCTGATCGGGCCCATGACCGGTGCCGACATCCTGTTCGTCGGTTCTCTGATCGTGGCGGTCGGCCCGTCCCTGTTCACCGCGGCGGAGGACGACAACGCCATCGTCGTCGACTCCACGGGCATGACCATCGTCCCCGCCGTCGTGGACACCGTCGCGCTGGCCGGAGGCCGCGGCGAACGCTCGGAGCACGTCGCGACACTGACCCCGGGCAACGCCAGCGACCTGCTGGTGGTGCCCGACGAGCTCGCCGCCGACGTGCCCAGTGCCCTGGCCACGCTCATGTCCCGGCCGGAGCAGGTCCGCGCACTGGTCGCGGCCGGTCGGCCCGTGCTGTGGGCCGGCAGCGACGCCCCCGACCGGGCCACCGCCCCCGCCATGGGCATCCCGGCCTCCCCGGACCTGACCGGCAACCCGCGGGTCGGCGTCTGGATCGACCAGGCCGACTTCCTGCACCAGGAGCTCACCGCCGACGGCCGCTACGACGAGACACGTGGCGGCCGACCGCACGCCTACCAGGGCCGGTACTGGATCGACGACGACCGGATCGACTACCTTGACGACCTCGGCTTCTGGGCCGTGGGATATTTCCGCGGTGAAGAACTGCACCACGTCGGCTACATCATGCACCTGGGCTGATCCCCACATACCTGTGCGGCGCCGAGCCCGTCCTGTCCGACGGTGTGCGTGGCCGCTCCGTGCACGGGCACGGCTGTTCCCGGCCCTGGCGGTACTCATGGCGAGGGATACCGCGCGCTCACGCGGCGCGCGGTATCCCGGGAGATGTCCGGTCCGGTTCAGACGAGTCTGGCCGAGAGCGTGATCGTCGTGCCCGACAGGGCCTTGCTGATCGGGCAGTCGGCCTTGGCCTCCTGCGCCGCGGCGACGAACGCGTCGTCGTCGATGCCGGGAACGGTGCCCTCGACGGTGAGGTGGATGCCGGTGACACCCTCGCCGGGCTGGAACGTCACGTCGGCGGAGGTGACGAGCCTGATGGGCGGGGTGCCCGCTCCTTCGAGGCCGTGCGAGAGCGCCATGGAGAAGCAACTGGAGTGGGCCGCGGCGATCAGCTCTTCCGGGCTGGTCTTTCCGTTGGCCCGCTCCGCGCGCGACGGCCACGACACCGGCTGGTCACCGATACCGGAAGAGGCGAAGGTGACGACGCCGTTGCCGTTGAGCAGGTCGTCTTTCCAGACGGTGCGTGCTGAGCGCTTGGTTGCCACGGTGAGTCCTTTTCTTTTGCGGTGCGTAGAGGGAAGCGATGGGGAGCCCGGCGTTCCGGCTGCGACCCGTGCGACCGGTCGTTCTCCCGGACCGTGGGCAGCCCGGCCGGGCTCATGCTCCGCCTCCGCAGATTCTGCTGGAGACCCGACCGGAGGACATCGGCTGATCGACCTATACCGCTGGCCCGCCCGCCTCGACGGGGAACATCGTGGACGGCAGGTGCGCACCGGGTCGGAGGTGGAGGAAAACCGTTCATGCCACGTGTTCGCCGGTCAGGGCAGGAGCTGCTGCTCCATGGCGAAGACGGCCACCCCGGCCCGGGTCCGCCGCCCGGTCTTGTCGTAGATATGCCCGAGGTGATGGCCCACGGTGCGGCTCGAAATGGACAGCTCGGCACCTATCTGCTGGTTGGTCAGCCCACGGGCGGCCAGCCGTAGTACTTCGATCTCCCGCGCCGTGAGCCCGGCCGGACGGTGGGGCCGGGACGGCCGTTCGCCCGCTGCCCGGAGCACGAGGTCGCAGGCGGCGCGGTCCAGAGTGCCGGAGTCCGCCTCGCGCGTCAGGTGTTCGACGGCTTCGTCGACGGTGAAGGCGTCCCGGTGCGCCCGAGGCTCGGTCAGTGCGGCGAACACGTCGGCGGCGGCGAGGATACGGGCCGCAAGAGAGGTACGGGTCCCGAAGTCACCGCGGTGGTAGCCACTGCCGTCGCCGCGCTCGTGGTGTGCGGCGGCGATCGGTGCCAGCGGAGCGAGCGAGGGCACACGCTCCAGCACGCGCTGGGTCCAGTAGGTGTGCATCCTCACCCGCTCCATGTCAGCGGTGTTCAACGGCCCGGGCCGGTCCCACACGTCGGCGGAGATCCCGGCCCGTCCCAGGTCGTGGAGCAGAGCCGCGCGACGCAAGCGGGTCACCTCATCGGCTGCGAGGCTCCCCAGCCGGCCGGCGCCCTCCGCCAGCCGCGCGACGTGCTCGCTGTGTCCGACCAGCCACTTGCCCTTGAGGTCCACGAACCTGCCGAGGACCGCGCACAGGTCGGAGACCTCCTCGGCGGACACCATGGCGTACGGAGGCGGTTCGGCGGCCATCGCGGAGGCGATGGCGTCGGGGTGACGAAGCGGGGCGAGCACCTTCGCGGCGTCGGCTGCGAACGCACGCGCCAGTGCGGGATCCAGGTGGCCGCCGGCGCGCCGGGCCACCTCCGAGACCACGGCCGGCTCGCCGCCCTTCGCATGGGCCAGAACGGCCTGTTCGGCGACGTGGACGACCCGGGTCGCGAAGGAAAGTTTCTCACCGGCGGTTCCGAGGGGGATGCCCTGTCCATCCCATCGCTCGTACACATCGTTCAAGGCCGCGAGGGTCTGCGGCATCGCGCCGAGACCCGAACCGAGCACCTGGCTGGCCTCGCAGCCGTTGCGCATGGCCTCCACCCCGACCGTGGGCAGGACCTGGGTCAGCGTGTCCGTCAACCTCTGGGCCTTCTCTCGCGTCCAGCCGCCGAGCCGGAGCAACTGCTCGGTCAGGGGCACGTCATCCCCCGGATCGAGGTGCTTCAGCGCGCTCTGGAACGCCACCTCGTCGCCGAAGACCGCCGCGAGCTCGGGAGCGAACGACGTGCAGCCGACCGAGCGCAGCAGTGCCGTCTCATAGACCGCCCGGCAGGTCTCCCGGTCACCCGCGAGGACGTCGCGGGCGAACACCGTGGCGACAACGCAGGTACGCAGCCCCTTCTCGAAGGTCATACCCGCAGCCAAGTCAGTCGTCAGGGACAGCGCCGCCAGCACCTCGGCCAACCGAATGTCTTGCACCGCCCAAGCGTAACCGTCCATTTCTCGCGTCTCGGACATGTCCGCACACCGCCCCTCACGCACAGGATGCGCATCGGCAGCCGCGATACGAGGAGAGCGAACGCTCCCCCCTGAGGGGTGGGCCAGCGTTATAGGTCGATCAGCCGATGTCCGCCGGTCGGTTGAAGAGGAGGGTTGCGGAGGCGGGCGCGTGCTCGGCCGCAGTGCCCGGAACCCGCGTTCCGCACCGCGGCGGAGGCTACCGGAACGCGTCGGCCGTCCATCAACACTGCACGGAGGCACCACATGACGACGCGCCAGCACGACGAACACACCGCCTCAGGGTGTGCGGTGGTGGAAGCTCTGTACAGCTCGCTCGCTCAGGGTGACGTCACCGCCCTGCTCGCGGGACTCGACGAGCGGATCGAATGGGTCGTTCCGCCGGGCCTGCACTACGGAGGCACGTACCGGGGACGCGAGGAGGTACTAGAGAACGTGTTCTCCCGTTTCGTCACCGAGTGGCAGGACTTCACCGTCGCGCCCGCGGAGATCATGGAAGCCGGGGACCGCGTCATCGCACTCGGCCACTACAGCGCCACGAACCTGGCGACCGGGAAGCCGATGCGGACCCGCTTCGCGCACATGTGGCGGCTGCGGGACGGCGTCCCCGTGCACTTCGAGACCGTTCTCGACACCCACACCATGGTCGCCGCGATGTGAACCGGCTCTCCCCGGCAGCCGAGTGGAGGCACGCGGGGCGCGGCGCCGCGCGTACGACGCCGCGCTCGTGGATCTCCGGCGCCGGGCGGACTCCCGGCGTCGTGGGAGCGATCCGATCGGGTGTCCTCGGCTCCGCATCTGTCCGAACCGAATCGAAAGACGCAGCACATGACCTTGTTCGAGCATGATTTCGTCGCGGCGGGTTCCGCCGAACCGCCCCGGGACGACACGGGGCGCATGCTCCAGATGATGACGGGGTACTGGGTCACCCAAGTGGTGCGGACCGCAGCCGAGCTGCGCATAGCCGACCACCTGTACGCCAGCGGTGCCACGCCCTCCGAAGTGGCCGCGGCGGAGTCACTGGACACGGACTCGACCTTCCGGTTCCTGCGGGCCTGCGCCTCCCTCGGGCTCGCCGCGTCGACGGACGGGGAGCGGTTCGTCAGTACGCCTTTGCTCGACACCTTGCGCACCGACGCCCCGGGCTCCTTGCGGGACCTGGCGCTGTGGGGCGGAGCCGAGTCGCACTGGCTGCCCTGGGGGCGGCTGTCGGGTGCGATCCGCAGCGGTACCACCCAGGCGAAGGACGCCCTCGGTACCTCCTTCTTCGACTGGCTTGCCACCGCCCCCGCAGAAGCCGAGGTGTTCACCAACGCCATGACCGCCATGACGCGCAGCCTGGCCCACCAACTGGCGGACGTGATCCACCTCAAGGGCACCGAGGTCGTCGTGGATGTCGGTGGCGCCGGCGGGAACCTCGTCCAGACGCTCATGCAGCGGCATCACGGACTGACCGGCGTGGTCCTCGACCTTCCGCACGTGAGTGCCGAGGCGGACGCCTCCGCGTCGGACCTGGGTGTCACGGACCGGTTCGCCTTCGTCGGCGGTGACTTCTTCGAGGAGGTGCCGCCCGGGGACGTGCATCTGCTGAAGTTCGTCCTGCACGACTGGGACGACGACGCCTGCGTACGCATCCTGCGCAACTGCCGGGAATCACTCGAACCGGGTGGACGCGTGCTGGTGATGGAGCTCCTCGTGGACGAGGTGGGCACACCCGGGTTGGAGCCGCTGATGGACCTCAACATGATGGCGCTGTCGACCGGACGCGAGCGCAGCCTCGACGAATTCGAGAACCTCTTCGAGCGTGCCGGCCTGACGCTGACCAGGACGGTGCCCTCCGCGTCCCTGGTCTCCGTCCTGGAGCTCGCACCGTCCAAGCCTCGCTCGGGGCAGTGAGGCCAGTGCCCTGAGAAGTCGATGTTCGCGAGGCAGCGCACACTTCCGTGCGGCCCCGTCCGACCTCCGGCAGTCGCCTGCGGCCCGGTGCGGTGCGGACGCACGTGTGAGCCGCGGACTCGTTCGGGAAGTGCCCGCAGTGCGGACGGCCTTGCGCGTCCGGGAGTTGATCAGCGTTCCTCCGGGGAGGCCGTTTCGGCCTCCCCGGAGGGAGCTCATGCGTTGCCGTCGGCCCCTCCTGCCTGCCGGAAGGGCCGACGGTCACAGCATCCGCGGGTCAGTTGGCCTGGGCCGCGGCTTCGGCCTCGGAGTCGGAGTCGGAGTCGGAGTCGGCGATGCCGAGGTTGGCGTAGGCGACAGGGTTGGTGTACTCCCACACCTTCCTGATGAGGCCGTCGACGACATCGATACGGAAGATGTAGACGTTGTTGTAGACGAGCGGGTGATGCGGTACAGCCACGGCGCGGCCGGCGGCGGATCGAACGGAGGAGTCACCAGGGCACGGGACCGGCGGCTCCGACGAAGGCAGGGGTCGGCGTGCCGGACCCGGCGGTGGCCGCGGCGACGATCGCCGCGGCGCCCTCCTCAACGCTCTGGGTGCCCTGGTGGCCGTTCAGGTCGGTCGCGGTGAATCCGGGGTCGACCGAGACCACGCTGATCTGCGGGAGGGACTGCGCGTAGACGGCGGTCAGCATGTTCAGCGCGGCCTTGGAGGCGTTGTAGGCCAGCAGGGGCGCCCATGCCGGGAGCAGATCGCTGTGGGCGGCCGGGTCGGCGTTGATCGTCAGCGAGCCGAGGGCGCTGGAGACGTTCACGATCGCGGGTCGGTCCGCCTGCCGGAGCAGGGGCAGGAAAGCGCGGATGGCGCGCACGGCGCCGAAGACGTTGGTGTCGAAGACGTACTGCAGGTCGGCGGCGGTCAGCTCGCCGGCCGGGGCTGCGGGGCCGGCGATGCCCGCGTTGTTGACCAGGACGTCGACCCTGCCCGCCTCGGCGCGCACCTGCGCGGCGGCTGCGGCAACGGACGCTTCATCGGTGATGTCGACCAGCAGCGGTCGGGCTCCGAGGGCCTTGGCAGCCCGCTCGCCGCGGTGGGCGTCGCGGGCTCCGGCGTAGACGGTGTGGCCCGCCTCGATGAGGCGGCGGGCCGTTTCGAATCCGAGGCCCTTGTTGGCTCCGGTGATCACGGTGACTGTTGTCATGCCGCTCAGCCTGCACGGCGCCGGACAAGACAGGGAGAGCCCTCCTCAGCGGGGGGTCGACCAGTACCAGGCTGTTCACGCCGGATCGGCGGACAATGGACACATGAACGACGATCCCGTGGCCCTCGGCCAGGCCCTGCGCCACTGGCGTGACCGCACCGACCCCGAAGACCTGGGCCTTCCCCGTGGCGGGGTGCGCAGGGTTCCCGGGCTGCGCCGCGAAGAGCTCGCCCAGCTCGCCGGACTGTCCGTCGACTACGTCGTCCGCTTGGAGCGGGGCCGTGCCACCGCCCCCTCCACGCAGGTGCTCGCTTCCCTCGCCCGCGCCCTCCGCCTGAACGAGACCGAACGCGACCACCTCTACCTGCTGGCCGACCAGGCACCGCCCACCGGCGGCCAGGTCTCCCCGCACGTGCCGCCCAGCGTCCAGCGGCTCCTCGACCAGCTCAACGGAAGCCCGCTCAGCGTCCACGACGCCGCCTGGAACCTCATTTCCTTCAACCACCTGTGGGCCGCCCTCATGGGCGACCCCTCCCCCTGGCGCGGCAAGGAACGCAACATCGCCTGGCGGCACTTCACCCACCAGCCCACCCGTATCACCCACACCCCCGACCAACAGGACCGCTTCGAAACCGCCCTCGTCTCCGACCTGCGTTCCTCCGCCGCCCGGTACCCCGGAGACAACCGGCTCACAGCACTGATCAACGACCTGCGCAACGCCAGCGACCGCTTCGACGACCTCTGGGACTCCCACGTGGTCGGCTTCCACACCACCGACAGCAAAACCGTCCACCACCCCGGCCTCGGACAGGTCACCGTTGACTGCGACACCCTCACCGTCCCCGGCAACGACCTGCGCATCGCCGTCTGCTCCCCACCATCGGGCACCGTCACGGCCGACCAGTTCGCTTTGCTGAACACCATCGGAACCCAGGCCCTCGGCCGACACAGTCCGCGCTCGGCGGCGTCCTGACCGCGAACTCGTGGGGCGGACGGGTACGGGCAACCGGCTCATGATCCGCATCATGTCCGCCAGCCCAGGACCGTTGCGGGACTCGTACTTGTGCGCGGGCATGCGCCCGCACGCTTGCGCGAAGTCCTCCTGGTGGGTGCGCGGGACACGACCGCCGGCCAGGGGCCGGTCGAAGCGGTCGATCACGATGGCCCACTGGTCACCGAACCGGGTGGAGGTGCTCTTGGCGACGATCACACCCGGCACGAGACAAACCGTGATGGTTCGCGGCAGCCCGCCACCGGCCTCCGTCAGTGCCTCCCCACCTGCCGGGCGCCCCGACGCCCCGCCCTGCTCCACACCCTTGAGGGGGAGCGCGCGTCGAACGGGACGGCAGACCTGCCGCTTCAGCGTCCTCGGCCAGTACGGGTGTTGATCAGCGCCCCCACCAACAGGGTCGCCCCGACCACGATCAACGCGATCGCCCACGACCCCACCGGTGCCATGGCCGTCCCACACCCACCGGTCAGCACGGTGGGCCCGTCCCCGTAGCCGAACCAGCCGTAGGAACTGTCGGCGTTGACCGGGGCCCACCAACCCGCACCGCACGACCCGCTGGGAATCAACCCCAGAGCCCCACCACCGGCGATCAACGCGATGGCCACCGTACGGATGATCTGAACAGGGGACACGGAACTCTCCTCGAATGCGGGGCCGCACAGGCCCCTGAAACAGCCTCAGTTTTCCGGGCAGCTGTCCCTCTGGGTCTTGGTTCAGAAACCATATCTACATGGACACACCGTGCCGAATCCCCCTCGGCATCACTATTCTGTTCTGCTGCCTGTTCGAGGCCCCGGCCGTGTGGGCGGTCCTACTCGGCGGTTTATGGGTCGGCTTCACTACTCTTTGCGCGGTAACCAGAAAGGGTCGCGGTTCCGTCCCTCCGCCGTGATCTTGTACTTATAGCGCGTTTGGGCGTCAAAAACGGCTGTCAGTACAAGAGCATCGAGGCCAAAGACCCTCCCGTCACACCGGCATCGTTTCTGGTCGGGGTGGTGTCACCACTCGTCCCTGCCGCCGCTCCACGCCGCGGGCGCGCGGACACCTCCGACCCTGGGGTCAGCGGAGTGTCTGAGCGCCGATGACCGACAGCATCTGGAGCTTCTCGTAGCTCTCGGTGCCGGGGACGGCGGTGTAGACCCTCAGATGGTGGGCCTGGCCGGGGTCGACCAGCCGCTGGCAGTTCAGCTCCAGCGCGCCGACCTCGGGGTGGACGAAGTGTTTGACGTCGTGGGGGCGTATCCCGATCTCCTGGTCGTCCCACACCCGCCGGAACTCCTCGCTACGGGCCAGCAGCAGTTCGGTCAGGTGGGCGGCTTGGGACTTCGGGCCGCGGAGGGTGACGAGCTCACGCAGCCCCGAGGCGTACATCCGGGTCAGGAACGGGTGTTCCTCCGGCGCGTAGATCTGCCGGGCGGCGGGATCGGTGAACCACCGGTACCCCGCGCTGCGGGCGGGCCCCGTGTACTGCGTCGTGTCCCCGGTCAGCGCGACGCCCATCGGGGACTGCCGCAAGGTCTCGCCGAGCTCGGTGGCGATCTCGGCGGGCGTGTCGTCCAGGCGGTCGAGCACACGCAGGAGCCCGGGACTGATGTGCCCGTTGGACGTGCCCCTGGGGGGCGGATTGTGACCGGCGAGGCGGAACAGGTGGTCGCGCTCGTCGAGTGACATGTGCAGCCCCTGGGCGATCGAGGCGAGCATCCGCTGCGACGGCTGGGGGCCGCGTTCCCGCTCCATGCGGGAGTAGTAGTCGGCCGACATGTGGCACAGCGCCGCGACCTCCTCGCGCCGCAGCCCGTCGGTCCTGCGGCGCTGCCCGCGCGGCAGGCCGACGTCCTCCGGTTGCAGTGCCTGACGCCGGTTGCGGAGGAACTCCGCCAGCCCGGTGCGATCGATCACGACGCCCCTCCTTCTCGGGTACTGCCCCGTTCCCACCGCATGTCTACCGCTTGCGGACGGAAGTAGCCACGCCCCGCCGATCCCCCCATACGGAGCGCCGGGGCGGCCTGGCGAGCCTGTGATCGGGAGGTCCTGGATAGGTCTGCGCCATCCGTCGAGGATCGGTGCAGGGCCCGGTCAGACCCGCCTGCGCCGGGACCGCCCGCGCAGACCGAGAGTTCCGGACCGCCCCGGCGACGAGAGCACGCCGGCGCATTCACAGTCACCAGATGAAGGAGCAGGACCATGCCACGTGGACCCATCGACATCACCGTGCCGGATCTGACCGGAAAACGCGCCGTCGTCACCGGTGCGAGCGACGGGATGGGGCTGGGGATGGCCGCGCGGCTGGCCGCCGCGGGTGCCGAGGTGATCATCCCCGTGCGCAACCAGCGCAAAGGCGAGGACGCGATCGCCAAGATCCGGCACGCGGCACCCGGCGCGGACGTCTCGCTGCGCAGCCTCGACCTGTCCTCCCTCGACTCGGTCGCGGCCCTGGGCGACGCCCTGCGTGAGGAGGGCAGGCCGATCCACCTTTTGATCAACAACGCCGGCGTGATGAGGCCACCGAACCGGCAGACCACGGCCGACGGTTACGAGATCCAGTTCGGCACCAACCATCTCGGCCACTTCGCCCTGGTGGGCCGCCTCCTCCCGCTGCTGCGCGCCGGCCGGGCACGGGTGACCTCGCAGGTCAGTGTCGCCGCGCGCCGTGGCGCCATCAACTGGGAGGACCTGAACTGGGAACTCTCCTACCACGGGATGCGCGCGTACAGCCAGTCCAAGATCGCGTTCGGGCTCTTCGGCCTCGAACTCGAACGGCGCAGCAAGGCTCACGGGTGGGGCATCACCAGCAACCTGTCCCACCCCGGGATAGCCCCCACGAGCCTCCTGGCCGCCCGCCCCGAACTCGGCCGTACCCAGGACGCCCCGCAGATGCGTCTGATCCGCGCCCTGTCGGCGCGCGGGGTCTTGTTGGGCACCGTCGAGACGGCGACGCTGCCCGCGCTGATGGCCGCGACCGACCCCGACGCCGAACGTGGCGTGCTCTACGGCCCCAGCGGCCCCGGGAACCTGGGCGGCCCGCCGGCCGCACATCGGCTGTACCCGCCGCTGCGCAGCGAGGAGGAGGCCGCGCGCGTCTGGCAGGCCTCTGAGCAACTGACCAAGGTCTCCTTCTCCACCTCCTGACCACCGCTCGCACGACCACCCCGGGAGAAAACACATGAGCACTGTCACCCCTCGCGCATCGAAGCCCAGGAGCCCCTGGTGGGTGGTCGTCGGCGGTGGCACCGCCAACGCCGTCGGCCCCCCGATGTACCTGGCCACCATCGGCCTGTTCGTACTGCCGATCGTCGAGGAGACCGGCTTCAGCCGCACGACCGTCACCGGGGCGTTCTCGGTCGCGGCGGTCGGGATGGCGATCGGCCTGATCATCGTCGCGCAGCTCGTGGACCGCTTCGCCGCGCGTTACATCCTCGTGCCGGGGTTCGTGCTGTTCGCGGCCTCGATGGCACTGGTCGGGCTGGTACCGCCGATCGAGTGGGTCTACCTCATCCCGTGCTTCTTCGTGGGCTTCTTCGGCGCCGGGACGGCCGTGCCCGCCACCAGAGCGGTGGTGAGCTGGTTCGACAACAACCGCGCCCTCGCCGTCGGAGTGGCGACGGGCCTCATCGGGCTGGGCTCGGCCCTGGCCCCGCTGCTGGCCGGAGCGCTCATCGAGAACGTCGGATGGCGGATGACGTACGGCGTCATGGCGCTGATCTCGGTCCTGGTCTCGGTCACGATGGTCACCTTGTTCGTGCGCGCACGCGCGGAACGACACGTCCGAGGACGACTCGTCCAGGAGACACGGGTGGAGGGCCGTGACGTCAGCCTCGAACTCCCCGGCCTGACGGTCGGCGAGGCCGTCCGCACCCGGCAGTTCTGGGCCATCGCGTTCGGGCTGGGCCTGGCCGGGGTCGTCGTCTACGGCCTCCAGGTCCACCTCGTACCGATGATGACCGACCGCGGGCTGACCGCCGAGCAGGCGGGCTCCCTGCTGGTCGTCTTCGGTCTCGCCTCTCTCGTGGGCCGCGTCGCCGGCGGCCTCATCGTCGACCGCGTGCACGCGTCCGTCATCGGTCCGATCGTGATGATCGCCCCCATCGCGGGCATGTTCTTCCTGCAACCGCCCTTCTCCAGCGCCGCCGTCGCGGTCGCCTTCATCGGCATCGCCTTCGGCATCGAGGGCGACCTGCTCGCCCTGCTCATCAGCCGCTACCTGGGCACGCGCTACTTCGGCCGCATCCTGGGCGTGGTCCAGGCCGCGTTCCTCCTGGGCACCGCGTTCGGGCCGCTGCTCCTCGGACTGGGGTACGACCTGCTGGGCTCCTACGACCCCGTCATCCCCGTCCTGATGGTCATCCTCGTCGTCGGCGCGATCCTCATCGCGACCCTGGGCCGCTACGTCTACCCCGCCGTCAGCGGCTTCGACCAGCTCGCCGCACGCGACGAGCTCGCCGCCTCCGTGGTCCTGAGCGACATCGCCGAGAGCAGCGACACCCACGGCGGCAGCGCACGGACCAGGGTCCACGGCTGATCGGCCCGGACCCGTACACCGCCGGGCCGCCACCAGGCCCGGAGACCACGGCCCCACCCCGTCTGCCCGGGCCAGGACAGGGGGAGACACCCCTGGCCCGGGCCCTCGGGCCGCCCCAGCCCTCCCAGGAGACCGGCAGTTCGTGCAGCACCC
>NZ_JBHXQY010000063.1:0-28454 GCF_042716955.1 Nocardiopsis sp. NPDC058631
GGGTTCAGCCGGTGGTGCGCTCGATGATGAGGTCGGCGTCGCGGCGCAGCTTGTCCACGGCGCGGGACAGCGTGCTCTTCACGGTCCCGAGGGTCACGCCCATGCGTTCGGCGATCTGCACCTCGGTGAGGTCGTCGTAGTAGCGGAGTACGACCGTGGTGCGTTGGCGGTCGGGGAGGCGCCCGATGGCGCGGCCGACCACGTCGGCGAGGTCGCTGCGCCAGGTGGGGTCGTCCACGCGCTGCTCGGGGACGTCGTCGGTCGGATAGATGTCCAGGCGCTTGCGGCGCCACTCGGAGATCTGGGTGTTCACCATCGCCCGGCGCACGTAGCCGTCGCGTGCTTTCGGGTGGGAGATCCGCTCCCAGGAGAGGAAGGTCTTGACGAGGGCGGCCTGGAGGAGGTCCTCGGCGTCGGCGGGGTTGTTCGTGAGGGACCGGGCCATCCGCAGCAGGGCGGGCCCCCGCTCGGCCACGTAGCGGCCGAACTCGTCGTACCCGGGGGTCCGGGTGGTTCCCGTCACGCCGACCACCGACTCTCACTGGCGCTGCGTGCTGCTCTGTCATGCTTTCTTCCCCTCACTCTCACACAGCGAACGCAAATGTCCGGGCACCTGTGTCCCACGAGCCGACAAATGGGACGGCAGTACCCACGAGGGTGACATCGGCCGATTTCGCGGGGGAGGGGGAGGCCTGTCAGGAGGCGCGCCCCGGCGGGACGAGGAGGATGACCTCGCGCAGGCTCTTGGCCATTTTTATGGATCATTCGGTGTGTATAGGTCCTATCAGCGTCTTTTCGGCCACAGGCTGTACTCGGTCGTTCGCAAGCGGTGTCCTTGTGTGGCGGGCGGTCCACGTGGATCTCCTCTTCGGCCCCCACGCGGCGGTCGGGGCGTCGCCGCGGGCAATGGCCAGGACATGCCGACGACACGAACAGGTGCGTGTCGGCGTGTGTACGGTGCCTCGGGGGACGGATCGGGACAATGGGCAGAGAGTGACGAGTCGGGTGACAAGGGGGCGCAGACGACATGTCAGTGATGACGGACAGCGGACGGGACCGCAGGAGGTTCACCGCAGCGGTGCTCGGCCCCGAGACCGCGCTCGAACCCACCCCGGTGGGCGACCGCGTCGTGCGCGGCGTGGTCGTCGGCGCCACCCCGCACATGCTCTGTCTGGCCACCCCCGGTGGCGAGGCGCGGTTCCTGTACGAACGCGCCACCTCGTTCTGGCGAGGCGGTGAGGTGCAGTCCACCGACCTGAAGAGCGGTGACGACGCCGTGGTGCTCTGCTCGCGCGACGGCCGCCTCGTCGCCGAACGCGTCTGGGCGCAGGCCGCCAGGGCGACCGGGGTCATCGTCGACCGCGACGGCGACAACCTGGAGATCGACCCCGGACACGGCCGCCCCCGACTGACCGTCGTCCTGCCCTACCGCACCTCCGGCCGGATCACCGTCCGCCACCCGCGCCTGGAACCCGGCTACCTGTTCGATTCCGTCGGCATCTGGCGTGACGGGGCCGTGTGGGCGGCCCGGCCCGCCACCACGCAACCGCCCTATCCGCTCAGAGCCACACCGGCCAGACCGCCCACGCCCCGTCACGCGACCACGCTGAGCGGCATCGCCACCTGGTACGACCCCGCCTGGGGGCGCTCGTCCCACCTGGACCCGCGCGCCCGCGTCGAAGGCGTCGCCTATCCGGCGCTCGACCCCGTCGGCCACGGCGCGGAGTGCGACCGGCGCACCTCCTGCGTTCCGCTGCCGCTGCTGTCCGCCGGTGCGACACTGAGCCTGCGCAACGACTGCACGAGGGGCACCGCCGTGCTCCCCGTCGTCGACTGCGCCGCCGCCGACAGCTGGATGTGCGACCTGTGCCCCACCTGCGGGGGGCAGGGAGCCGGACGGATCGCCTCCCTCACCATGACCGCGTTCGTCGCTCTGGGGGGGCGCCTGGAGGACGGCTGCTTCAACGCGACCATGACGGTTCACAACGGGGAGGGATGACCATGCTGCCGGAGATCGTCGACGCGGTCCGCGAGGTCCAGCTACCGCTCCTCGCGGTACTGCTCCTGCTCGGTGCCGTGACCAAGACCAGCAGGCATGCCGCCGGTTCGGGCCTGGCCGTCCTGGTGCCCGAGCGGTTGCGCAGGCCCGTCACCGTCGGGACCGGCCTGCTGGAGGTCGGGCTCGCCGTCGGCCTGCTGACCCTCACCGGCCTGCCGGGCGACGTGGTGCGCGCTGCCACCGGCGCCGTCTTCGCGGCCTCGGTGGTGGTCCTGGTCCTGGCGCGCAGGCGCGACCCGGAAGCGGGCTGCGGCTGCTTCGGCGGACTGAGCCGCGCCCCGATCGGCTGGCGCACGCTCACCCGGGCCGGACTCCTGTCCGTCGCCGCCCTGGCCACACCGGGCCTGGAGCCAAGCGGCTGGCAGGTGGCCACCGCGCCCACACCACCGCACGCCTGGGTCCTCGGCGCGGCGCTCCTGCTCCTGGTGCTGCTCAGCCCCGAGCTGCGCGAGGTGGCCGTCCGGACCGTCCGCAGGGAGCCGTGCGAGCAGCGCGAGTACTCCATGCGCCGGACCTTGCGGAGGCTGCGCCGCAGCGACGTGTGGCGCACCAACGAGAACGTGATGATCAAGTCCGAGCCCGACGACGTGTGGCGACACGGATGCTGGCGGTTTTTGCGCTACGACGGGATGCGGCACGGGCGGCGCACCGACGTGGTGTACGCGGTCAGGATCGGCGGGCGGCGCCGCACCTCCGTGCGCGCGGTGCTCGTCGACCGGGGCAGTGGAGCGGTGGTCGCGTCCTTCGGCGCCGTGACCGGTCTCGAACTACCCGGTCCGCCCCGCAGACTGCCCCGACCGCGCCAGGCGGCCAGGCGTGACGCGGAACGGTACGACGCCGCCAGGGCCGCGGAGACGCTCCAGCTGGCGCGCGATCATCCGGCCGGCCGGATGCCCGACCAGCGCGACGCGGACACCGGCCAGCCGGTGTGAGCGGGCCCCGCGCGGGACCGGTTCCGTCCGGGCCGGTCCCGTCGCGGGGGCCCGAGAAGGGTCGGCCGGGAGCCGGACGTCCTGCCACCGCGGCCGCGCACCGGCCCGGGCCGGTGCGCGGAGGTTTCGGGAGGGCCCCCGCGGTACGGTCGGCGCGCGTCAGCCCAGCATCTGGTTCTGGCGTTCGACGGCGGCCTCACTGAACTCCACGAGCATCTCCTCGTAGTCCTCCAACCCTCCGGGGCCGAGGACCGACGTGGTGCCCACGAGGCCGCCGTTGCGGTACATGACGCTGAACACGCGGCTCTCCTCCTCCCCGGTGCTCACCGCGATGGCGTAGGCGCGTGACTCGTCGCCGACCTCCGCCACATCCTCCAGGTCGCTGACCCCGTACTCCGAGGTGGTTCCGTCCTCGTAGGTGGCGGTGTACGCGGCACAGCTCTCCGGGGGCCTGGCGGCCAGCGCCTCGGCCGCGGTGTCCTCGTCGAGCCGGACCAGCATGTGTGACACCGAGCCCTCGGACCATTCGTAGGCGGCCACGGAGGCGGGCGCCTCCTGTACCCCGTCCAGCTCCCCCCAGCGGTTCGCGGCGTCCATGCACTCGGGTTTGTCCAGCTCGGTGGAGGCCCGTACATCCGCGCTGTACTGCACTGTGACAAGCTCGGAGTAGGTACCGCTCTCGCTCCCCTCGGGCATGAGGGTGGCGTCGCGGACGTGCAGCGGGTGCGCCTCGTACAGGGCGGTGGCTTCGGCGTTGGGGTCGCTGCTCTCCTCGGCTCCTCCACCGCACGCGCTGAGCATGATCACCACGGGTAGGACTACGGGGAGAGCCAATGGCCGGACGTATGCGCGTCCTCCCCTCGGGTGGGGGTACTGACCAGCCGAAATCCGAGCTGAGCTGGCGGGGCAGGCACGCAAGCGCATGGTGCTATCTCCTCGTTTGTGCGATATTTCCGCTGGGAGCGGTGATCGGCCCGGACGCGAGATCGCTGAGCGTGTCGCGGGGTTAGCACAAAGTATTGAGGAAGGACAATGGTGTCGGAGTCGAAATCGCCATATCTGCGGTCGGTGCTGGAGAGCATCCCGCCGTACAAGCCGGGCAAGAAGGTCGTCGGCCCCGAGGGTCGGTCCATCAAGCTCTCCTCCAACGAAAGCCCCTACGGCCCGCTCCCCTCGGTGCGCGAGGCCATCGCGCAGGCCTCCGCCGAGCTGAACCGCTACCCGGATCCGGGCGCCGGTGAACTCACCTCCCGACTCGCGCGGCACCTGGACGTCCCCGAGGGGCACCTGGCCCTCGGGGCGGGTTCCGTCGGTATGCTCCAGCAGCTCCTGGAGGCGGTTGGCGAACCCGGAGCGGAGGTCGTCTACGCCTGGCGGTCCTTCGAGGCGTACCCGCTGCTCGCCGGGCTCGCCGGGGTCACACCGGTCCAGGTCCCGCTCAGGGACGAGACGCACGACCTCGACGCCATGGCCGAGGCGGTCACCGCGAACACGCGCATGGTCATCGTGTGCAACCCCAACAACCCGACCGGTACCACGGTCCGCGAGGACGAACTGGTCGCCTTCCTGGACCGGATTCCGGACCACGTGCTGGTGATCCTGGACGAGGCGTACCTGGAGTACGTGCGCGACCCCCGCGTGCCGAACGGCGTCACCCTGTACCGGGACCGGCCCAACGTCGCCGTGCTGCGCACCTTCTCCAAGGCCTACGGCCTGGCGGCGGTGCGCCTGGGCTACCTGGTCGGCCACCCGCCGGTGGTCGACGCCGTCCGCAAGACCCTGGTGCCCTTCGCGGTGAACCACCTCGCGCAGGCGGCCGGCATCGCCTCCGTCGACGCGGAGGACGAGCTGATGGAGCGGGTCGCGGCCACCGTCGGGGAGCGCGACCGCGTCCGTGACGCGCTCATCGCCTCCGGGTGGACCGTGCCGCCGACCGAGGCCAACTTCGTGTGGCTGCGGGTGGACGGGGACACGCTCGACTTCGCCGCCGCGTGCGCGGAGGTCGGCGTCTCGGTGCGCCCGTTCGCCGGTGAGGGCGCCCGGGTGAGCCTGGGCACCCCGGAGGAGAACGACGTGTTCCTGGCCGCCGCCACCTCCTACGCCAAACGCCGCTAGGGAGTGTTTTTTGGAGGTTTTCGGGTCGGCGAGCGGCCGTCCAGGCGATCTCTCGCAAGACGATGTGCGAAGTTCAGCCTGGTTGTGCTTCACGAGCGCAGAGGCGCGGCGAGAGGAAGCCTGGTGGACGCGAGCCCGGAAGGATCCAAAAAACACGACCTAGGGGTTTCGCGGTGCGACCCCGGACCGTCCGAGCGCCGGGGGCTCCGCGTGTCGCCAGGCGGTGGCGGCCACGACCCGTGGGTCGACCCCCTCGACGGCGAGGCCCGGTATCGGGGGCGCGGTCGCCATCCGGTTGTCCACAGCCTGTGGACAGAAAGTTTGGGGGCGGCGCGGAGCGGCGTCGCCCCGCGCAGGCCACCCCGCACGCCGCACGCGAACGGGGACGGTCCCGATCGGAACCGCCCCCGCCCGCGTACGTGTGACGCCTACCGGCCTGCCGTCTACTTGCCCGCCGCGTCCTTGTCCAGCTTCTCCACGATCAGCCTGTAGAGCTGGCGGGGACGCCCGGGCTGGAGGGTGCGGTTCGGGGGCAGCGGCCAGGCCAGCCCCTCCTCCACCAGGGTGCGCAGGAGCCGGCGCGCGGTCCGGGAGGTGACTCCGAGCATGCGCCCGGCGTTCTCCGCGTCGACCACCAGCGGACCGTCCTCCTCGGCGATCTTCTCCGAAAGCCGAATCAACGTCTCGCGGCCCTTGGTGCGCAGCGGTTCGGAGGACTGCCGTGCGGGGGCGCGCTGAGCCGGGACCAGGGAACGACCCTCGCGGTCCACCGCGAAGCTCTGACGGGACGCCTGGGCGCGGTTCAGGGCGGCCCGGGCGTGTGCCTCGGCGTCCTGTGTGGTGCGTCCCATGCCGATCCCGACCTCGATCGCGATCCCCAGCTCCGCCTTGATCCGCTCCACGAACGGCGGCTGCCGGAACCCCTCGGTCGCGGTCACCAGAGAACCCCGCGTCGCGGTCACCATGAACGAATGATCGTCCAGGCGGTGTGCCGTGGCGTTGATCCGGTGGGCTTCCTGGAGGAGTAGCCGGTGCAGCGACAGCCGCAGCTCCTCGCGCCAGTACCGGGGCGTGGACCTGCGCGACGAATCCCGCAGCGTGGGCACGTCCACCACCACGACACCCAGCTGGGCCTCCTCCAACCGGTGGTGCGCACCCAGCAGACCCGCGGTCTGGAGGGCACTGCGCACGCCGGCGTTGGTGGGCCGCAACCGGATCACGGGCACACCGATGGCCTCCAGGCGCTCGGCCACACCGCGTACACAGGTGATCGCCATCCGGGTGGCCTTGCGCCGCCACAGCCCCTCGTGGAAGGACGTCAGCTGCGCGGTGTTCGTGAGCTCCTCGTGCACGTGGATGCCGTCCACGGGAAGATCGACCTCGGAGTAGGCCTCGACCACGTCGGCACGGCTGAGCACGTCCAGGCTGGCTCTGGTCGGGTCGTAACGGTCGTCCAGGGTTGCTCGGAGCAGGGCTTCGTGCAGGCTGGCCCCGCCCAGCGGCACGAAGGTGGCGGGCATCGTCAGGACCCCGGCCTTGCGCGCGAACTCGTAGGGGACAGGGCTGGCGAACAGATAGGCATCGATCGCCGAACCCAGTCTGACGACCTTGTCCGTCGCCTCTTGCTCATCTCGGTACGCGGCTGCGATGAGTCTGGCGTTGAGGGGTCCAGTGGACCCCGGACCCATGAGCATGACCCGCTCGACCACCTCATGGGGCCCTATGACGCCGATCGTCAAATCGCCAGTACGCTGGGCACTCACCTCGGGTTGCTCCCCGCTACCATTCCACGCTCTTCACTATGTGCGCCCACTGGTTTCCCGACCCGATCTCTGTCACGGCATGATTGCCGAGATCGTACCCATTGTGCGGGGCCAAAGAAGATCGTTTTCGATATCAACGCCAAAGCCCGGGTGGGGGTCAAGCCCCCACCCCGGCTTGAACTGCGCTTTCGGCTTGCTACGAGTCGCCGATACGCTCGACGTCCGCACCGAGCGCAGCGAGCCTCGTCGCGAACTGAGTGTGACCGCGGTCCACCAGGTATCCGGGTGCCACGATTGTCTCACCTTCGGCGACCAGTCCGGCGAGGACGAGGGCCGCACCGGTGCGCAGGTCGTGGGCGATGACCTCGGTTCCGCGCAGGTTGGTCGGACCGTGCACGATCGCGCGGGTGCCCTCGACCTCGATCTTCGCGCCCATCTTGGTCAGCTCGTCGGCCAGGGCGAACCGGCCGTCGTAGATGGCCTCGTGGATGTAGCTCTCGCCGTCGGCCAGGGTGGCCAGGGCCATCAGCGGCGACTGGAGGTCGGTCGCGAAGCCCGGGAACGGAGAGGTGACCGCGTTGATCGGTCGCAGCGGCACGGAGGGGTCCCTCTGTACGTGCAGGACCGCGCCCTCCTGGGAGAAGCCCACGCCCATCTGCTCAAGTTTCCAGCGGGCCACACCCAGGTGGTCCAGGTGGGCGCCCACCAGGCTGACCTCGCCACCGGTGGCGGCGACGGTCATCGCGAACACGCCGGCGTCGATGCGGTCGGACATGATGGTGTGCTCGACCGCCGTGAGCTCCTCGACGCCCTCGACGGTGATGAGACCGGTGCCGCCACCCTTGATCTTCGCGCCCATGGCGCTCAGGAAGTTGATGACGTCCATGACCTCGGGTTCGAGCGCGGCGTGCTCGATCACCGTGGTGCCCGGCGCCAGGACGGCGGCCATGAGCAGGTTCTCGGTACCGGTGTGGGACGGGGTGTCCAGGTAGAGGCGGCCACCGCGGAGGTTGCTGGCCTCGACGTTGATGTGGTTGCGCTCAAGGTCCTCGGTGACCTCGGCACCCAGGCGCGCGAAGCCCCGGTAGTGGAAGTCCAGGTTGCGGCTGCCCAGGTTGCAACCGCCGACGCCCTCGATGCGGGCGCGACCGGTGCGGTGCATCAGTGCGGGGACGAAGAGCACGGAGCCGCGGAAGCGCGCCGCGATCTCGGCGGGCAGAACGGCACGTTCGGGGTCGGTGAGGCGGGACGCGTCGATGACGACGGTGCGCTCGGCCTCGTGGAACTGGACCTTGGCACCCACGTGGTCGGCGAGTTCAAGCGCGCGGTAGACATCCTCGATGACGGGTACGTTCCGCAGCACGGTACGGCCCTTGGCCGCGAGTAGAGCGGCCCCGATCATCGGCAGGACGGCGTTCTTCGCGCCTTGGATGAACGCCGTTCCACTGAGGGGGCGTCCGCCGCGGACGCGGTAACGAACCTCCTGGCCCATGCTCATGTGCTCCTTCGTGAGGCAGATGTGAAAATAGGTCACCCTCGTCGGGTCTCACCTATATGCGTTTAGACGCTGGTTTCCCCTGGAACGTTGCGACCATCTTGCGCGTGACCTGCGCGGTCAGTGAACCGGTGCTCGCGACGACTCTATAGCACCCACCCGCGTATACCTGCACAGAGCGTGGTATACCCGCCGATCGTGCATGGAGACCGGTCAAACAGCCAAAGAGGTATTCGGCCCAAGGGAAAGTTCAGGGATGCCGTGCACGTGGCCGGACACCGGCGGGGTGCCGCGCACAACTCCACCACCATACGTGGTCTCGAACGTGAAACGACTGCCGCGTGCGCCGGATCACTTCCGGACCCCCGCTCAGATGCTGGGCTTCCGGCCGGTCAAGCGCTCGTAGATCTCCGTGTAGCGGCCCAGCGTGCGTTCCACCACGTACTCCGGAAGCGGGGGCGGCGGGGTCTCCGACGCCCGGTCCCACCCCGACTCGGGTGAGGACAGCCAGTCCCGCAGGACCTGTTTGTCGAAGGAGGTCTGCGGACGCCCCGGAACCCACGAGTCCGCTGGCCAGTAGCGGGAGGAGTCGGGGGTGAACACCTCGTCGGCCAGGACCAGGGTGCCGTCGGCGTCCCGGCCGAACTCGAACTTGGTGTCGGCCAGGAGGACACCGCGCTCGCGCGCCAGCTCCCGGCCGCGCCGGTACACCCGCAGGGTGAGGTCGCGCAGTTCGGCGGCGAGGGAGGGCCCGTGCCGGTCTGCCACGACCTCGAACGACACGTTCTCGTCGTGGTCGCCGACCTCGGCCTTGGTCGCCGGGGTGAAGATCGGTTCGGGCAGCTCCGAGCCGTCGACGAGTCCTCCGGGGAGCGGTACCCCGCACACCGTGCCGTCCACCCGGTACTCGGCGAGGCCCGAACCGGTCAGGTAGCCGCGTGCCACGCACTCCACCGGCA
Organism: Nocardiopsis sp. NPDC058631; assembly: GCF_042716955.1. Classification (NCBI taxonomy): domain Bacteria; kingdom Bacillati; phylum Actinomycetota; class Actinomycetes; order Streptosporangiales; family Nocardiopsidaceae; genus Nocardiopsis; species Nocardiopsis sp. NPDC058631. The sequence continues at coordinate 9,324 of NZ_JBHXQY010000063.1, forward strand.
CCATGTCCAGACGGCGGCACACCAGGGTCCTCCCGGCCCAGTCGGCCGGGGCCCCCTCCGGGGGAACGTCGGACAGGACGTGGTTGGGCACGAGGTCGCCGAGCTGTTCGAACCACCACAGGGACAGCTGGGTGAGCAGGCGCCCCTTGGCCGGGACCTCGGTGGGCAGCACCCAGTCGTAGGCCGACACGCGGTCGCTGGCCACCATCACCAGGCTGCCGTCCGCCGCCGCGTACAGGTCGCGCACCTTGCCGGTGTGCAGGTGTGTGAGCCCCTCGACCCGGACGGGCTCAGGGGTGACGACGAAGCCGCTCATGTGGGTCCTCCGGTCCTTCTACAGCTCGGCCGCGGCGCGCTCGGCGATGTCGGTGCGGTGGAACGAGCCGCGGAGTTCGATCCGCGACGCCGCGTCGTACGCCCGCTCGCGTGCCTGGCGCAGGTCGGCGCCGGTGCCGACCACGTTGAGGACCCGGCCGCCGTTCGCCTTGACGCCGTTGGTGCCCTCCCACGCGGTGCCCGCGTGCAGCACGTACGCGCCTTCCAGCGCGTTGGCGGCGTCCAGTCCGCCGATCAGGTCGCCCTTGACCGGGTCGCCCGGGTAGTTCTCCGCGGCGACCACCACGGTGACAGCCGCACCCGACTTCCACTGGAGGGAGCCGATGCCGCCCAGCCCGGCCGTGTCGGTGGCCTGGAGGACCGCGCCGATCGGGGTGGCGAGCCGGTCGAGGACCACCTGGGTCTCCGGGTCGCCGAACCGCGCGTTGAACTCGACCACGCGCGGGCCCTGCGACGTGAGCGCCAGACCGACGTAGAGGAGGCCCTGGTAGGGGGCGCCGCGCCGGTTCATCTCGGCGAGGGTCGGGCGCACGACCGACCCCATGACCTCGTCCACGAGGCCCGCCGGAGCCCACGGCAGCGGGGCGTAGGCGCCCATGCCGCCGGTGTTGGGGCCCTGGTCGCCGTCGTAGGCGCGCTTGAAGTCCTGCGCCGGCAGCAGCGGCAGGGCGTGCACGCCGTCGCTCAGCACGAAGAGGGAGACCTCGGGGCCGTCGAGGAACTCCTCGATGACCACGCGGCCGCACTCCCGCGCGTGCTGCTCGGCGAGGGCGCGGTCGTCCGTCACCACGACGCCCTTGCCCGCGGCGAGGCCGTCGTCCTTGACCACGTACGGGGTGCCGAACTCGTCGAGCGCCTCGGACACCTGGCTCGCGGACCGGCACACGCGCGCCTTGGCGGTGGGTACCCCGGCCGCCTCCATGACCTCCTTGGCGAACGCCTTGGAGCCCTCCAGCCGGGCGGCCTCCTGGTCGGGTCCGAACACGGGGATGCCCCGCTCACGGAGTGCGTCGGCCACGCCGGCGACCAGCGGGGACTCCGGGCCGATGACGACCAGCTCGGCGCGGATGCGCGCGGCCAGCTCCGTCACGGCGAGACCGTCGGTCACGTTGATGACGTGGTTCTCGGCCAGCTCGGAGATACCCGGGTTGCCGGGCGCGCTGTGGATGCCGGTGACACCCGGGTCCAGGGAGAGTGCGCGGACGAGTGCGTGCTCGCGGCCTCCGCCGCCGAGAACGAGGGCTTTCACTACAGGGGGCCTCTTCGTGTTGAAGGCGGACGGGCGGGGTCAGACCAGGGAACGCAGTTGGAGCGTTTCGTCGCGGCCGGGGCCGACGCCGATGGCGGAGACGGGGGCGCCCGCCATCTCCTCCAGAGTACGCACGTAGACCTGTGCGTTCTTGGGGAGTTCGTCGAATTCGCGGACTCCGGTGATGTCCTCGGACCAGCCGTCGAGGTACTCGTAGACCGGCTTCGCGTGGTGGAAGTCGGTCTGGGTCATCGGGATCTCGTCGTGGCGGACCCCGTCGACCTCGTAGGCGACGCACACGGGGATGCGCTCCAGGCCGGTGAGTACGTCGAGCTTGGTGAGGAAGAAGTCGGTGATGCCGTTGATGCGGGTGGCGTAGCGCGCGATCGGCGCGTCGAACCATCCGCAGCGGCGGTTGCGCCCGGTGGTCACCCCGTACTCGCCGCCCTGGGTGCGCAGCCACTCGCCCTGCTCGTCGAGCAGTTCGGTGGGGAAGGGGCCCGAGCCGACACGGGTCGTGTAGGCCTTGAGGATGCCCACGACCTTGGTGATGCGGGTGGGGCCGATGCCCGAACCCGCGGCAGCGCCGCCCGAGGTGGGGGAGGAGGAGGTCACGAAGGGGTAGGTGCCGTGGTCGATGTCCAGCAGCGTGCCCTGGGAACCCTCCAGGTAGACGGTCTTGCCCTCGTCGAGCGCCTTGTTGAGGATCAGCGAGGTGTCGGCGACGTACGGGCGCAGCTTCTCGGCGTAGCCGAGGTACTCCTCGATGATCGGCTCGGCCTCCAGGCCGCGCCGGTTGTACACCTTGGTGAGCAGCTGGTTCTTGTCGTGCAGGGCCAGCTCGATCTTCTTGCGCAGGATCGACGGGTCGAACATGTCCTGGACGCGCACGCCCTGGCGGGAGACCTTGTCGGCGTAGGTCGGGCCGATGCCGCGACCTGTGGTTCCGATCTTGCCCTTGCCGAGGAAGCGCTCGCTGACCTTGTCGAGGGCCCGGTGGTAGGGCATGATCAGGTGCGCGTTGGCCGAGATGAGCAGGCGGGACGTGTCCACGCCGCGCTCGTCGAGGCCGCGGAGCTCCTCCAGGAGGACGCCCGGGTCGATGACGACGCCGTTGGCGATGACCGGCACCACGTTGGGGGAGAGGATGCCCGACGGGAGCAGGTGGAGCGCGTACTTCTTGTCGCCGATGACGACGGTGTGGCCGGCGTTGTTGCCGCCCTGGTACCGCACCACGTAGTCCACGCGGTCGCCGACGAGGTCGGTCGCCTTGCCCTTGCCCTCGTCGCCCCACTGGGCACCCACGAGCGTGATCGCCGGCATCTGGATATCTACCTTTTCGCTCGACACCTGGCCGGGGTTCCCACCCCGAACATGGATGAACCCCTGGCGCAAGGCAGCGACAGGGGCCGTTGCGTATTGAGCGTACACGACCTGCGCATCCGGGTTAAGTGGGGCGCTGTGGCACCTTCGCCCTACGCCTCTCCCCCCGTTGGCGGCCGGAGGGACGCGAGGGGAGGGGAGGCCGGGGCCCGCTGCCGGGCTGTCTCCCGGCCTCCGGGTGGGACGGGTCCCCTCGGGCTGAGGAGGCCGACGCCTCAGCCGTTGAGGACCTTGTCGGCCTCGGCGCTGGAGTCGCGCAGGAAGGTGGCGCAGCGCTCGGCCTCCTCGGCGTCCCCGATCTGCTCGGAGGCCTTGCCCAGGGCGTGCAGGGCGCGCAGGAAGCCCTGGTTGGGCGCGTGCTCCCACGGGATCGGGCCGTGGCCCTTCCAGCCCGAACGGCGCAGCTGGTCCAGGCCGCGGTGGTAGCCGGTGCGCGCGTACGCGTAGGCGGCCACCGGTTGGCCGTCGGCCAGTGAGAGCTCGGCCAGCCGCGCCCACGCGGCGGAGTAGTCGGGGAAACGACCGGCGACCGGGGTGGGGTCGTCCGCGCCGGCCAGTGCCTCGCGGGCCTCGGGGTGGTCGGCCAGACGGGTCTCGGGCGGCTCGTTGAGTAGGTTCTGGTGCAGGTTCATGCCCCCATCCTGCCACCGGCTCCACACCGCTCACGGTGACTCCCGCGACGCCGTTCATCCGTCCCCCATTCTTCGGTCCTGACGTCAGGATGCCCTGGCCGGAGGGGCGCTTCCCGGTTTTCCACAGGGGGGATTACCCGGGATCGGCGGCGACGTCCCGGCGGGGAGCGCACACGGACCGGGGAGGAGGCGGGGCAGGGGCGGAACGCGCGGTGCCCGGCGGCCTGGGACGGCCGCCGGGCACAGGTGCGGGGCCCACCGGTCCGGTGGGCGACGCGACCGCTACTTCATCTTGTTGCCCGCGGACTTGAGCTGCTGGGCGGCCTCCGCCACGCGGTTGGCCATGCCGACCTCGCCGGCCTTGCCGTAGGAGCGCGGGTCGTAGACCTTCTTGCTGCCGATCTCGCCGTCGATCTTCAGCACGCCGTCGTAGTTCTTGAGGATGTGGTCGACCACCGGGCGCGTGTACGCGTACTGGGTGTCGGTGTCGATGTTCATCTTCACGACGCCGTAGCCGATGGCCTCGTGGATCTCCTCGATGGTGGAACCCGAGCCGCCGTGGAAGACGAAGTCGAACGCCTGCGCCGTGCCGTGCTTCTCGGCGATGGCGTCCTGGGCGTTCTTGAGGACCTCGGGGCGCAGCTTGACGAAGCCCGGCTTGTAGGAGCCGTGCACGTTGCCGAAGGTCAGGGCCGTCAGGTAGTAGCCCTTCTCGCCCAGGCCCAGCACCTCAGCGGTACGCAGGGCGTCGGCCGGGGTGGTGTAGAGCTTCTCGTTGATCTCGCCGACGATGCCGTCCTCCTCGCCACCGACGACGCCGACCTCGATCTCCAGGATCGTGCGGGCGGCCTTGGACGCCGCGAGCAGCTCCTCGGCGATCTGGAGGTTCTCCTCCAGCTCGACGGCCGAGCCGTCCCACATGTGCGACTGGAACAGCGGCTCCTGGCCCTTGGCCACACGCTCCTTGGAGATCTCCAGGAGCGGACGGACGAATCCGTCGAGCTTGTTCTTCGGGCAGTGGTCGGTGTGGAGGGCGATGTTCACCGGGTACTTGTCGGCCACGACGCGGGCGAACTCGGCGAAGGCGACCGAACCGGTGACCATGTCCTTGATCGAGGCGCCGGAGAGGAACTCCGCTCCGCCCGTCGAAATCTGGACGATGCCGTCGCTTTCGGCCTCGGCGAATCCGCGCAGGGCGGCGTGCAGCGTCTGGCTGGAGGTCACGTTGATCGCCGGGTAGGCGAAGCCCTCGGACTTCGCGCGGCTCAGCATCTCGGTGTAGACCTCGGGGCTGGCGATGGGCATGGCTTGACTCTCCCTGGATTCGGCCTGGAGCGAGCGGCCGCCGGTCTCACGCCGACGGCACCCCACGTGCGTTCCCGGTGGAGGCGGTAGCGCGGAGGCAGGCCCATGGGGCGGGCCGTGCGTCCGGACGTGTCCACCAGGTGTCGTCCAAGTATCCCGAATGCGCGGAGCTCTTGAAAAGGTCTAGACCAAATTGTCCGACGGCGGCGGCGTTCTCGCAGCTGACGGGAGGGGTGATCCCCGGCCTGAGGTCTCGTGTGAAAAGTTGTGCCCAGCGCGGTCACATATGAACGCATTGTGGGAAGACCGGAACAACAGGCTGCTCACTGTCGCTTTTTGTCGTGATACACGCTACATTCAACGCCGTGGGAAGGCATAGGAATGACCCTCGCGGCGTTGGCCAGGTGATGGCCATCGTCGGGGCTGTCCTGCTCCTGGTGACGCTCCTGGCCCTTGGCGGATTCTTCTTGTACCGCTCCATCCCGGGTACCGGCACCGGTGTGAGCGCCAACGCCTCCGGGACGGCGGCGGAGGCGGAGGAACCGGAGAACATGGGTGTGCTGCACATCCGTGTGACCGGTGAGTCCAGCGACGTCTTCGTCCGCATCCCCGGCGGTGACGTCCTCCTCGACCAGGAGGTCACCCATGGCCAGTCGGTCAACTACGCGAGCGCCGAGGGCGGGCTTGAGGTGACCATAGGCGAACCCTCCGCCGTCGACGTCTTCGTCAACGGCAACCGCAGGGACATCGCCGACCGCGAACCCGGCTACAGCTTCACGATAGACGGCTAGAGCCGGTCGCCACGGGCGCCGGAGGGTCTGCGACCCGACGGGGTGGCTCCGAACGGGGGCCCCCGACCGGAGCCGTGCCCCCACGACGGACACTCCCGCTACACGTCCAGGTCGGACACCTCGTACACCGCCCGGTAGTCCAGGCCTTCCTCCGCGATCCGGCCGCGGGCGCCCCGGTCCAGGATCAGCGCGACCGCCACGACCTCGGCGCCCTCCTCGCGCAGCGCCTCCACGGCCGTCATCACCGACCCTCCCGTGGTCGAGGTGTCCTCCAGGGCGAGCACGCGCCGCCCCCGCACATCGGGGCCCTCGATCCGCTTCTGCAGGCCGTGCGCCTTGCCCGCCTTGCGCACCACGAAGGCGTCGAGCCTGCGGCCGCGCGCGTGCGCGGCGTGCACCATCGCGGTGGCGACCGGGTCCGCGCCCAGGGTCAGGCCGCCCACCGCGTCGAACTCCAGGTCCGCGACGTTGTCCAGCATGACCGATCCGACCAGCGGCGCGGCCTCCCCGTCCAGGGTGATCCGCCGCAGGTCGACGTAGTAGTCCGCCTCCTGGCCCGAGGACAGGGTCACCTTCCCGCGCACGACCGCCTTATCGTTGATCTGACGCAGGAGTTCATCACGTTCGCTCATGACCAGTGAGCCTAGAACACCCGGTCGGGCGGTCCGGACCGCGCACCCGGGTCGGGAGGACGACCATGCCGCAGCACGAGACCGTCCGGGTCGAGACGACCGTCGACACCAGGGACGGCGCCGAACGGGTGGCGCGGTCGGTGATCGAGCACCGCCTCGCGGCGTGCGCCCAGGTGAGCGGGCCGATCACCAGCTTCTACCGCTGGGAGGGCGCCGTCCACGACGACGAGGAGTGGAGGGTGGTCGCCAAGACCGCCGCGGACCGGCTCGACGATCTCACGGCCCACATCGTCGGCATCCACCCCTACGACGTCCCCGAGGTCGTCGCCGTGCCCGTGACCGGCGGGAACCCCTCGTACCTGGCATGGGTGCGCGACGAGACCAGGGGAGACCGCACCGCGTGATCGCCGTTCTCCTCCCCCCGCCCCTCGGCGCCGCCACCCGACTGCCCGACCTGGCCCGGAGGCTGCCCGAACACGAACTGACCGCCGTCCGACCCGAGGTGGGCGGCGACGAACTCCCGCCGCACGCGGCTCGCTATGTCGCACGCGCCAGTTTGGAGATCAACCGGCTGGTCGCGCCGGACGCGCCGACGGCACTCGTCGCCGAGGGTGAGGCGGGGCCGCTGCTGGGAGCGGTGGGCGCGGCGCAGCGGGCGGCCCACCGGCCGGTGTTCGGCTACGTGCTGGTGGACGCGTTCCTGCCCCAGCCGGGCAGCGCCACCCGGGCGGACATCGTGCGCTCGCAGAGCCCGGACGGCGCGGCGTCCGGGGCGCCGCCTCCCGGTGAGCCGCCCGCCTACCGGTCCGAGCAGCTGCCCATGGTGGCCGACTGGCCGGACGCCCCCTGCGGTTACCTGCTCACCGACCCGGCCCTCGCGCACGTGGCGCGGCTCGCCGGCATGCGGGGCTGGACGGTGCGCGAGGCATCGCCCGAGGACGCGTCCGAGGCCCTGGCGGACCTCCTCGTCGGGCTGCGCGGCATGGCCTGAGGCCCAGCGCCCCTCGGCGGGACCGCCGGACCACCGAGGGACGGGCGCGGCGAGGGCGCGGTCAGGTTCCGAGGGGCGCTGCGGCGGCCTGCCGGTTGACGGCGGCGAGCGAGATCACGATGCCGGTGAGCATGCCCGCGCCGGTGACCACACCGCTCACGAAGGGCACCCATTCCGGGTACCCGGCGAACGCCATCACCAGCCCCGCGAGACCGAGGACCGACATGTAGGCGGCGACGAACACGAACGACCGGCTCCGCCAGTGCCGGGCCAGCGGGAGGAAGTGCAGCCCGACCACGAGGGCGATCCAGGCGACGTTGGCCTGCATCGGCGCGTCCAGCATCCTCAACACCTGGATGCCGCCGAACAGCGCGACGGCCTCGATGACCAGGACCACACCGAAGAACACGCCGAACCGCATCCGCGGGGCGTCGGGGTCCGGCTCCGCGGCGGGTTTGCGGCCGATCGCGACGACCAGGGCGATGACGGCGACCAGCGCGGCCACCGCGAGGACGCGGAGGACGAGCGCCACCGTGGGAGCCAGCGGCGGCCCGGAGTTGGCGAGGACGAAGGCGAGGCCGAATCCGGCACCGACGAGGAACCCCGCGAATCGTGTCATTGCGAGAACATACCAACGGCGCACAACGGTTATCCAGCTGTTTCCGCCCCTGAACGGACGGAACGGACGCCGGTCGGGCGAGGGGCGGAGACCGCCGTTCCCGGCCCGACCCGTCGCCCCGGGCGTCAGACCCGGTCCGGGACCGGGGCTTCGCGCACCGCCGTCTGGATCAGCCGCCCCGTGTCGCCCCGGGTCACCCACTTGCCGCGGCCGGGGGGCTGGGGGGCCGCGTACACCCGGGGCAGCAGCTGCCCCTCGCTCCGGTCACCCGACATCACCAGGGCGCTCGTGCCGATCTCACGCATCGCCTGCACCAGGGGGTCGTACATACCGCGCCCCGACCCCGCCACCCGGCGGGCCACCACGAAGTGCAGGCCGATGTCGCGTCCGTTCGGCACGAACGGCACGAACGGGGCCAGCGGCTTCTGACCCGCGGTGGTGAGGACGTCGTAGTCGTCCGCGAGCACCACGATGCGCGGGCCCTTGAACGAACCCGGCTCCAGGGAGTCGATGTCCCCGTCCTCGGGCAGGCGGCCCTCCACCTCCTTGGCCACACCGCCCGCGAGCCCGGCGCACACGCGCGGGCTGCTCGCGTAGCCGCCCATGTACTCCTCCGGGACCACGTTGCGCAGGGTGCGGCGCGGGTCCATGACCGCGAACACCACCTCGTCCGACGAGTACCGCTCCACCATCCCCTCGGCGATGAGCCGCAGGAGGTTGGTCTTGCCGCACTCGCCGTCGCCCAGGACCAGCAGGTTCTGGTCCCGCTCGAACAGGTCCAGCAGGACCGGCTCCAGAGCGCGCTCGTCCACGCCGATCGGCACCGTGCGCGGCTCCGACTCGACCGTCGGCAGCGTGCGGGCGGACAACCGGTGCGGCAGGATGCGCACCTTGGGGGCGCGCTTGCCCCGCCAGGCCTGGTCCACGGACCGGACGGTCTTCTCCACGACCTCACCCAGGTTGTCGCCGTCCGCCACCCCGTCGATCCGTGGCAGCGCCACCTGGCCGAACAGCTCGGCGTCGGTGAGGACGCGCCCGGGGGCCTTCGCGCTGATCGTCTCCGACAGCTTGCGGTCGATCGTGGAGTCCGAGGAGTCGTTCAGGTGGAGTTCCACCTTCTGTCCGAAGTTGGACTGGGCGGCGATCCGGACGTCGTTCCAGCGCAGCATGCCCGCCACCACGTGGACGCCGAACCCGCCGCCGCGCTGGAGGAGGTCGGTGACCTTCGGGTCGATGTCCTCGAAGTCCTTGCGCAGGGCGCCGAACCCGTCGATGCAGAACACCACGTCGGCACTGGCCAGCTCGGGGACCTCGCCGCGGGCGTGCATACGGCGCAACTGGGCGACCGAGTCGATCCCGCGGTCGCGGAACACCGTCTGCCGGTGCTCCAGCATCCCCTGGACCTCCTCGACGGTGCGGCGGACGCGCTCGTTGTCGGTGCGCACCGCCACCCCGCCCACGTGCGGCAGCGACGCCAGCGACTGGAGGCCGCCGCCCATCAGGTCCAGGCAGTACACGGTCACCTGGTCCGGGGTGTGGGTGAGCGCGAGCGACAGCACGAGGGTGCGCAGCAGTGTCGTCTTGCCGCTCTGCGGGCCGCCGATGACGGCCGCGTGGCCCCCGGACGCGGTCAGGTCGAGCTTCCACACGCCCTGCCACTGCTTGGTGGCGTCGTCCAGTACGCCGACCGGGACGTGCATCGGCTCGTGGGTGCCGGGCAGGCGCAGGCCCCGCTCGCCCTCCTCCGGTGCGCCCGCCACCATGTCCAGCGTGGTCGCGGAGGGGAGCGGGGGCAGCCAGATCTCCCGGGTCCGCTCCCCGTGGCGGCCGAACTGGCCGACCATCACGTCCAGCAGGGTCGGGCCGACCGTCCGGGACGGCATCGGGGTGTCCTCCCCGGAGGACTGGACCGCCGCGGCCGGGTCCTGCCCGGCCTCGCCGTTGTACGCGGTGTAGGGGCGCACGGACGGCGTACCCTCCGTGACCTCCTCCTCCGCCACCGGACCCCGGTAGGCGCCGGACACGTACCCGGCCTTGAACCGCTGGTAGACGCTGGTGTCGACTTTCAGGTAGCCGAACCCCGGCAGTGACGGCAGGTGGAACGCGTCCGGGGTGTTGAGAACGGTGCGGCTCTCCTCCTCGGAGAAGGTCCGCAGTCCCAGCCGGTAGGAGAGGTAGGTGTCCAGGCCGCGCAGCTTGCCGCCCTCGATGCGCTGGCTCGACAGCAGGAGGTGCACGCCGATGCTCCGGCCGATCCGGCCGATGGACAGGAACAGCTCGATGAAGTCGGGGCGGGCGGTCAGCAGTTCGCCGAACTCGTCGATGATCACCAGCAGGTGCGGCAGCGGCGGGAGGCTCGGGTCGTGCTCGCGCTTGTACGTGTAGTCGCCGATGTTGGACACGTTTCCGGCGTCGCGGAGCATCTGCTGGCGGCGCTGCACCTCGCCGGACAGGCTCGCGTACACGCGCTCGATCAGCGCGGCGTCGTCCTCCAGGTTGGTGATCACCCCGGCGACGTGCGGCATGTCCTCGAACGGGGCGAACGTGGCGCCGCCCTTGTAGTCGACCAGGACCATGCTCACCCGCTCGGGCGGGTGGGAGGCGGCCAGCGCCAGGACGAGGGTCCGCAGCATCTCGCTCTTGCCGGAACCGGTGGCGCCCACGCACAGTCCGTGCGGGCCCATGCCCAGCTGCGCGGACTCCTTGAGGTCGAGGATCACGGGCCGGCCCATGTCGTCCACGCCGATCGGCACACGGAGGAACGCCCGCTCGCTGCGCGGAGCCCACAGGCGCTGCACGTCGACGGCGCCGGGGTCCTGCACGCCCATCATCGAGGGGAAGTCGACGCTGCCGCCCTCCTGGGCGGTCTCCTCGATCGACTCCGGGGACAGGCGGAGCGGGGCCAGCATGCGGGCCAGACCGGTCAGGGTCGCGTCGGAGACGTCGTCGACGGTGCCGCTGGTGACCACCGGGTCGGCGCCGCGCAGCTCCTCGACCCGCACCTGGTCGCCCTCGACCGTGACCCGCAGGTTCACGTCGCCGGGCTCGTCGACCTGGCGCGACACCAGGTGCAGGACGGTGACGCCGAGGTCGGCCGGGTCCACGGCGTCGTCGGGCCGCACCAGTTCGGCGGCCACCTCACCGTGGGTGTCGTGGATGACCAGCAGGCGCCGCATCATCCGGTACGCCTCACGCTTGCCCATGCCGCGGCGGACCTCCGACGCGAAGTCGGTGCGTGAGCGCAGCTCGTCGGCGATCAGCCCGCCGAGCTTGGCGGGGGTCGGGGCGATGAGGCGGACGGCGGCACCGCCCTCGCGCCGCTGCGGGTCGAGGGCCTGGGGCAGCCACGGCAGCCAGGACCAGTCGTCGGCGTTCTCGGCCGGGTAGGACACGGCGAGCCCGGCGTCCTCGGGGGCGTGGAAGGCGCCGAACTGGGCGGCGAGCGATCTGACCAGGCGCATCACGTCCTCGCGCTCGCCGATGACGCTGACGTTCCCGGCCATGTCCAGGGGGAGGGTGAGCGGCATCTCGGGGACCGACTCGAAGCGGCGGATGGCCGCCTGCGCCTCGGAGAGCATGAACGGGTCGGTGGGGGTGAGGGCGGTCCCCTGCTCGGCGAGGCGGAGGGGGCGGCCCTCGGTCAGGCCGCTGCCCACGCGCACCCGGAGGAAGTCGCGGTGCCTGCGGCGGCGCTCCCACAGGCGGGTGGGGTCGCGGACGACGTCGTACAGGGCCTCCGGGGGCGGATCGAGCAGGCGGGCGTGCGCGCGGGTGCGCTGCTCCCACCCGCCGAGCTCCTCCCGCAGCTCCTCCAGGTACTGGAGGTACAGCTCGCGCTGGTTGCGTCGCTGGCGGGTGACCTGGCCGCGCCGGGAGAACAGCATGCCCAGGGCCGCGAGGAGGGCGACGACCAGGACGACGCCGCCCAGCGCCATGAACGCCGGGTTGCGCATGACCATCATGATCGTCAGCGACGCCATCATGCCGACCATGGGCAGGATGGTCATCAGCGGGTTTCCCTGGGTCTTGCCGTCGGGGAGGGTCGGAGGGGCCTCCACCTCGTGCGGTTCCTGGACCGGAGTGGGATGGACGGTTCGTGTCGGCCGGTGCACGACGCGAAGGCTCATCGGCTTTCCTCTCGGCGCAGGGGCGGGAAGACGAGGGCGTGGGGGCGGGGCGCCCGTGCTCGGGAGAACCCTACCGAAGACGGGACTCCGCGGTCCTTGCCGCGCACAGGGGTACGAAGCGTCGCACGGGCCCCGCTCGCGGGGAGCCGGGAGGGGCCGCGCACCGGGGCCGCGCGGTCAGGCGGAGGGTGTGTCGGCCGGGCGGAGGTGGTCCATGAGGGCGCGGAAGCGGTCCCAGGAGTCGGGCTCGGTGCCGTCGCCGATCCGGTACCAGACCGCGGGCGTCATCGGGGGGCCGAAGGGCACGCCCCTGACGGGGGCGGACAGGGCCCGGTCCGTGCCCATCGAGGAGACACCGTCGACACCGACGGCCAAACCCACGGGGACCGGCAGGCCGGACCAGCGGGGGGCATAGGTCAGGTCGGCCCGCCCGAGCAGGCGCTGGACGGTCAGGCTGCGCAGCGCCTCGTTCGCGGAGAGCTCCTTGACCATGGCGTTCAGGGCGGAGAAGTCGGGCTCCTCGCCGGGAGGCCGGCCCACCGCGAGGGTGACGCTCTCCCGGACGCCGTCGGGGACCGTGCTCACCCGCAGGGTTCCGGTGAACGGAAGGGCGCCCCCCTCGCGCACGCTCTCCGGGGGACCGGTGAAGGTCAGCCAGGTGGCCCCGGGGGCGCGGCGGCGGCACAGACCGGTGATCCGGTCCCGGTCCCAGGCGTGCGTCAGGGGTTCGCTGGTGCCCCACAGCGCGGGGGCGGTGCCGGCGAGGTGGCCGGAGACCAGCTCCACGGCCCCGCCCAGCCGGAGGCTCGCGGTGGCGGGGTGGACGAGCTGGAAGTCGATCAGCAGCTGCGAGCCGGGGGCGCCGTCGGCCTCGGACCAGCGGAAGTCGGGATGGGGCCGCGCGTCGGGGGCGGCGGGCCCGTCCACGACGAACGCGGACACCGGGTCCCAGACGAGGGGCACGCCGGAGAACCCGTCGTGGTGGCCGCCGTCGCGGTTGCGCACGACCCAGCGCGCGGTGCGGTCGGTGAGCAGGGAGCGGAGGGAGTGGGTGATCCTGCTGTCCGCGGGGGTGACGACCTGGAGGTGGCGGCCCTCGCGGCCGTGGCGTGCCGTGGCGTCGACGAGCCACCCGCTCATGGGGACCAGGGGGCGGTCCTGGACCACGACGAACGCCTTCTCCGTCAGGGCCGTGACGGCGGGGTGGTCGGTGGCTCCGGTGAGGTTGTCGTCGCGCCCGGTCAGCCGTGGTTTCGGGACCCACACCGCGCCGCCGTGCCGCTCGACCAGGTGTTCGGCGAAGCGCAGCACCAGAGCGGCGGTGTCGACGTCCGCGAGTTCGGCGCCGCGGGCCTCCACCCAGTAGGGCTGGGCAGGCAGTTCGTCGCTGATCCCGTCGGTGAGGAGCCGGTCGGCCTCGGCGGACAGGGCCAGCCGCTGGGCGGCCTGCATGGCGGCGACGAGCCTGCCGGAGTCGTCGCGCAGCTCGATGACCGCGCCCTCGGAGACCGAGCGCACGCGCAGTTCGGGCCCGGCCGCGACCAGGGCGTCGATGAGGCTGCGCCGGGCGGGGGCCTCGGGCAACAGAGCGACCACGTCGTGACTCAAGAGGGCTCCTTCGGGAGTGTCACCTGGCGCGGAAACCCTACCGAACCGGTGGTGAGCGGCCAGTCGCGGTCGCCCCGGGCCACGGGTCGCACCGGCGGCGGTGCGCGGGGCCCCTCCGGGGCGGCGGAGGTGCGCGGAAGGCTCCGCCCGCGCCGCACGGGGCGGGGGCGGAGGGCGGGGCGCTGGCCGGATGTGGCCACGCACCCGGTGGGTGGGGGGAGCGCCGCGGGGCCGCTGCCCCGAGGTCCGTCCTGCCCGGACGCCCCCGGCACCGGAAGCGCCCACGACCTGCCCGGCCTCCTCGGACGTCGGCGGTTCGCGGGGACCGGGCCCTCCATCGTGTCGACCGTCGTCCACAGGTCGCGGAGTGCGTCTATTTCTCCGTCACAGGGCGCTTGTATTATGCAGATCCTCCCCACAGGGGTGATCGAGTCCATTCCCTGGTTCCGGGACTCTCCCTCCGAACCACGGGGACTGCGCGTGCATCCTCCCTTCGGGAGGCGACCGCCTCGCGAGTTCCCCCGAGGAAAGCAGGTGAACAGTTGTCACGCTGGGAAGTCGGCGATAGCACGCTGAACACGTTGGCTCAGAACACCGGTGGCTCCGGTGACGAGCTGACCAGCCTCATCCAACAGCTCGTCCAGGCAGCGGAACCCCTCTCAGGCAAGTTCGACGGCGCGGGCAAGGCGGCCTTCGACTCCTTCAAGTTGCAGGCCGACAGCATCACCGCCGACCTGCGCGCCGGCCTCGGCTCCATCCAGGAGGGGCAGGGCGGCATGAACACCGCCTTCACCACCGGTGCCGACACCATGGCCGACGACGCCAACCAGAACATGGGCGCGGCCAACTTCGACGCAGCCAAGTTCCGCTGACCACCTCTGAGGAGCCCGCATGAGCTCGAACGCCTACGACGTCGGAGCCTCCCAGGAGGCCCAGGCCAACATCAACACCATCACCAACCGCCTCGAAACGCTGATCGGCGAGCGCGACACCGATGTCAGCGCGGCCATGGCCGACTTCGAGGCCACCGGAGTGTCCGAGGAGTACAGCGCCAAGGAACTCAAGTGGCACAACGCCGGCAACGAGGTCCGTGAGATCATCCGGCTGGTGCGCGACACGCTGGAGACCAACGACTCCACCGCGCAGGAGACCCTGAGCCGCGCCAACTCCGCGGTCCAGAACATCTGACCGGTCCCGGGGCGGGGCGGGAGGCACACGAGAGGTAACGAGGAGCACGGTTGGCACGCGACTACGACAGTCAGCTGCTGGAGTCCGTCGCCGTGCGCCGCCAGCGCCTCCGGGAGGCGGTCCTCTTCGGCGGACAGCGCACCCGGCGCCGCCTCGACGAGAACTTCGGCAAGGTGGCGATCAGTGCCTGCCTCGCCGCCGTCATCTGCGGCGGCACCGTCGGCTGGTCGTTCGTCAGTACCCAGCTCAGCACCCAGCGGGTCGAACAGGAGCAGGAGGCGTCCGGCCCGGCCAACAACGCCGTCCCGCCCATCCCCGGTGACTGGGTCGGCGCCCAGGTCACCCTCGGCCAGGCGCGCGAGGAGCTCGACGGGGCGGGGGTCCCCGGGAGCCTGTACGTGCTCCCCGGAGAGCCCCGCCCCGAACCCGAGACGGTCGACAGCTACTACCTGATCACCCAGGACGAGGAGGGCTACCTGGCCGCGGCCGTCATCGACTTCGACCAGGGCCGCCCCGGCATGGAGTTCACGACCGAGGACCAGGCCGCCCGCTGGCTCTACCAGGAGCTGGCCACCACCGAGCCCGGACCGACCGTCCTCACACCGGCGGAGGAGGGCGAGACGGCGGAGGCCACGGCGGAACTGGTCACCGACGTCGGCGAGAACCTGGAGGAGCGCAGCGGCGGCTCCTACCTGCACGGCCTGGAGGTCGGCGACGTCGTCGACACCTTCGGCCAGGAGAGCGGTCGGTACCTGTTCCCCGACGGGACCCCGTTCGGGGAGCGCGGCCTGCCCGGATACGCCCGCACCGGCGCGGACGGCGAGGAGCTCTACCACCGCTACCGGGTCATCCACCCCTTCCAGGTGAGCGCCACCGCCGCGCCCGCGCACGAGGAGCGGCCCGGCGGCGGGATCCGCTTCACGCTCGACACGGCCGGGTTCTCCGAGGTTCCCCCCGCGCCCACGGTCCGCTGGCTGGTCGGCAACGGCTACCTCGAACGCATCGCCGTCAGCGACGTACCCGCCTGACCCGCGGACACGGGGCCGTCCCCGTGTCCGGACCCGAAGACGGTGGTGGACCGCCACCCGAGAAGCAAGAGCAGGATTGGAAGGCAATGACCGCTTGGAGCCGGGTAACGCTCGTCGGTGAGGAGCGCAGGGTCGACGCCGTCCTGCCCGCGGGCGAACCCGTGGGCGCGCTCATGCCGGAGGTCCTCGACCTCCTCGGGGACCAGGTGGAGAACCCCGCGAAGCTGCGCCACCTGATCACCGCGTCCGGGATCGTCCTGGAAGGCGGCACCACCCTCGCCGACCGGCAGGTCGCCGACGGGGCCGTACTGCGGCTCGTCCGGGCGGAGGAGCCGGTGCCGGCGCCCGTCGTGCACGAGGTGCCCGAGGCGGTGTCCATGGCACTGGACGGCCACCAGGGGCGCTGGAACCCGGAGGCGGCCAGGTGGACCGCGACGCTCGCACTGGTCGTCCTCTCCCTCGGGGCGGGGTGGGTCCTCCAGGGGTACTTCTCCGCGGCCGGAGGCATCGTCGGCCTGGCCGTGGTCGCCGCCCTCCTGGTGGCGGTCGGCGCGGCCGTCGGACCGACCTGGCGCGAGCCGCTCGGCACGGCGCTGGCGATCAGCGGCACGGCGGTCGGCGGGCTGGCCCTCTGGCTGGCCTGTGACCAGTTCGGCTGGCCCGAGTGGGCGCGCTGGGGCGGTGCCGCCGCCCTCGTGTCGGGCCTGGCCCTGCTCCTCGGACTCACCTCGACCCTGGGCCGGGGCGGGCTGACCGGCGGCGGCGTGGGGCTCGCCCTGGCGGCCGTGTGGTCGGCGGGCGCCGCGTTCGGACTGCCCTCCTACCAGGTCGCCGCGATCATGACCGTGGCCTGCGTGATCCTGTTGAGCCTGCTCCTGCGGCTCGCCCTGACCTTCTCCGGGCTCGCCGTGCTGGACGACCGGCGCAGCTCCGGCGACGCCGTGGCCCGCGGCGACGTCCTCACGTCGGTGGCCGGGGCACACCGGAGCCTGGTGATCGCCACCGTCTCGGTCGCCGTCGCCACGGCCACGGCGGGGCTCGGCCTGGCCACCCACTTCGACTGGTGGACGGCGGGACTCTCGGTCGTGCTGGCCCTCGTGGTGGCCAGCCGGGCCCGGCTGTTCCCCCTGGTCGCCCAGAAGTCGGCGCTCATCGGAGCGAGCCTGGTGGTCCTGATGAGTTTCCTGTTCGCGTGGGCCGACGCCGCGGCGTGGGGTGTGTGGCCCGCGCTGGGCATCGTGGTCGCGGTCGCGGCCATCCCGACCGTGGTCCTGTCCGTCGAGCAGCCCGAGCACGTGCGCGCCAGGCTCCGCGGTGTCACGAGCAGGTTCGAGGCGATCGCCGTCGTCGTCCTGGTGCCGTTGGCGATCGGCGCCTTCGGTACCTACCAGCGACTCCTCACGACCTTCTGAGCGGGGGACGATGAACGCTTCACAGACCTACCCGTCAGGGGCGCCCGCCGTGCACGCCCACCCGGTTCCGCCCGCCGTCGCGGCCCCGTCGCGGCCGGTGCCCGCGGACGGCTGGGTCCGCAGGGTCGGGCGCACGGTCCTGCGGCCGTTCCGACCGGTGGACGCGGTGGCCGAGGCCATCGAGTTGGGACGGCGGTTGCAGCGCCCCACCTCGACGGGGCGCCGGATCCTCGTCGACGACCTGGGGACGGGCGCGGACGCGGCGGTGGTCACCGCCCTCGTCGCCCGGGCCCTGGCACATTTGCGCCACGACCGGGTGCTGGCGGTGGACGCCACCGGACGGGAGCCCTCGATGGCCGACCGTCTGGGAGCTGCCGAACCGGGTGACCTGGGCGGGGTGGACCCCACCGGGTTCGAGTCGGTGTGCGGCAGTCTCGGGGAGGTCAACGACGGCCTGTGGACGGTGAGGGCGGACCCGGACCGGGCGGACGCCTACTCCGCGGGGCTGCTGCCGATCTCCAGGTTCTTCGGGGTGACGCTCGTCGCGGGAGGCGCCGACGGCGCGTTCTCCGCGGCCGTCGGAGCGGGTGCGCACTCCCGGGTGATGGTGGTACGGGCGACACGCGAGTCCGCGCTCAGGGTCGGGCGCGAGCTGGACTCCCTGGCCGGGGCCCGGCGGGACGAGGCGGGACGGACCGTGGTGGTCGTCTTCGACGAACGGCGGCGCGAGGACCCGGGGTTCGACGTGGCGCGCACGGTCCGGATCATCGCGGAGAGCGGTGCCGCCGTCGTGGTCCTGCCGCACGACCGGCACATCGCCCAGGGCACCGCCGTGCTCCCGCGGCTGATCGGAGAGGCCACCCACCGGATGGTCCAGCTCGTCGCCGCCGAGGCCCTGGGCCGCGCCGTCGACGGAGTCCCGACCGCACGCGTACGCACCGAAGGAGGGGAGTAGGCCGTGAACCAGCACCACGGGACCGATCCCGAGCAGGGGACCCCTCCCCGGGGGACCCCGCGCCGGGAGGGCGGGTATTTCGAGCCGCACGAGGGGGCGGAGAACCCTTCCGGTGGCAGTCCGCGCCACCCGGACCAGGGCACGCCCTCGCCCGGCGTCCCGGGTACGGGGCAGGCGGGGCCCAGCGGCGGTCGGCCGGACGGCTCCGGTCCGGGGACGCACACCGGCCACGGGCCTCCCGCCCCGGCCGGGGGTCCGGACCCCCGGCCGTGGGGGAACACCGCGCCGAGCGGTCCGCAGGTCCCCCCGTACCCGAACCGTGCTGGTACCGCCACGCCGCCCCTGCCGGACACGCCCGGACCGCAGGGCCGGCCGGGCGGGCCGCCGCAGTGGGGCGACAGCGGTGCGCAGCCGTCCCGCCGACCCGCTCCCTGGTTCCCGGCCGGGCCCGAAGAGGACCGTTCGGACCAGGGCGGTCCTCCGCTGCCGGGCCCGTTCCCCCCGACCCCCTACGCGGTCGAGCCGCCGCGCCCCCACCAACCCACCGGGCCCAACCAGACGCCGTGGGCGGGCCACTCCGGTCCGCAGACCCCTCCTCCCCCGGCGCCGCAGCAGCCCCCGCAGCAGCCGCAGACCTTCGCCCAGGACTCGATGGCCGAGGCGTTCCTGTCCGGTGCCCCGATGCCGGCGCCGCCGCAGCCGCCGCCCGCGCCTCCGCAGAGCCAGGGCCCGCCTCCGGGAACGACGCCGCGCTCCGACCCCGGCGCGCAGCACGCGCCGTGGGAACCCCAGCAGTCCGGTCCGCAGCAGCCGTATCCCGGTGCGCGGGCGCCGTCCGGGGCTCAGCCGTCCCCGCGGCAGTACTTCCCGCCGGG
>NZ_JBHXQY010000063.1:28553-36264 GCF_042716955.1 Nocardiopsis sp. NPDC058631
CCCGGTGCGCGGGCGCCGTCCGGGGCTCAGCCGTCCCCGCGGCAGTACTTCCCGCCGGGCCCGCAGCAGCCGGTCCAACCGCGGCCCGGACCCCCGCAGCCCGGTGGGCCGCAGTCCGGGCCCCGGCAGCCGCCGTGGGACCGCCCGCCCTCCGGCCCGCAACAGCCGATGTGGCCGCACCCCGGGCGTGGCGCGGCCCCGGGCGGACCCGCGCCCCACGCGTCCGCCCCCGCACCGCCTCCGCACGCTCCCGCACCACCCAGGCGCGAGCCGTCGGCGACCCCCGGGGCCGACACGGAGGTCCCCCCGGCCCGCGCCTGGTTCGGAACGCAGACGCCTCCGGAGCCAACGGTTCGCCGGCCCGCCACCGGTGGGACCCGGCCGCCCCGCGAGGTCGGTCCGCCGCGCCCCGCCGACCCGCCGACCGTCCTCGGCGAGGAGGCGGACGGGGCCGATCCCGACGCCGAGGAGACGGACGTCTTCCTCGTCCTCGGAGCCGACCGCCGTGCGCGGAAGGACAAGGACGAGCCCGCGGAGTCCCCCGACACGGCAGCCTCCCCGGACGCCGATCCGGCGCCACGGACCGGGCCGTCCCCCGACGCGCTCCCGGCCCCCGCGGACACGGGGTCGGACGGCGCGCCACTGCTGTACCGGGGGGCCTCCCCGCTCGGCGAGGAGGAACCCGCCTTCGCCCCTGCGCGGCCCGACGACCCGGGCGGCGAACCCGCTCCGGTCGCCGTCGGACCCGGGGCCGCCGGGCCCCTGGAGGTGACCGGGTTCCTGGACATCCCCGCCGCGCCCTACACCGAGGACTGGCGGCCCGAAGAGCCCGACCGCCCCGAAGCGGCCGAGCGGTTCGAGGGCCTGGCGGGTTTCGAGCAGGCGCACGAGCCCGGGCCGCCGGAGCAGTCCGCCTGGTCCCGGCCCGTCGAGCACCCCGCCCGGGCCGAAGGGCCGGAGGCCGGCCTCGGGGACCTTCCCCCGCAGGCGGACCACCCCGCCCCGGAGGACGTCCCCTCGCGGTCCCCGCTCTCCGAACCCGCGGGTATCGAGTCCTGGATCGAGGCGGCGGGCACGGCGGGCGCGGCCGGTCCCACGGTGACCGAGGTGGCGGCCATGGCCGCCGTGGCCGCGAGTGACGGGCACGTTCCCGTCCAGGGAGGGTTCGAGCAGCGGATCGCCGCAGTGAGGCCCGTCCCGGCGGCTTCCTGGAAGCGCGTGGTCTTCGGCGCAACCCGGGGACGACTCAACCTGGGGTGAGCACGCCGTCGGGGGACATGACGGGGAGGCGCGTCCGCCTCCCCTTGCGGACACGCCTCCGGGGGCGCCGACACACGGCGCTCTCCCCTTCCGCCGAGCGGACCCGGGTCGCCCCTCGCGGGGGCCAGAGGACCCGGGGCCTCCGCTCGGCGGGCGGGCGGCCGGACGCGGTCGTCCCCTCGGCGAGTCCGCGGCCCGGCCGACCACCGTCCGGCACAGGGCCGGCCCCCTCGGAGCGGGGCCGGGCGGTGCCAGGACGGCGTCACTCGGTCAGCCGGGCCGTTCCAGGCCCGTGACCATGGTCAGCGCCTCCCGGTGCGTGGGCGGCAGCGCCACCGACCACACGGCGGCGCCGTGTTCCCAGCCGATGCTCCTGCGCAGCTCGTCCAGCTCCCGGTCCAGGTCCTCGGAGTCCGGTGCGATCACCCCGATCCGACCCCGTCCGAGCAGGCACACCGACTCGCCCCGGGTGAAGAAGCGGCACAGCTCGTACCCGAGGACGATGAGCCGGGCCGCGCGCCGCCACGGGTCGATCTGCGGATCCAGCGCCACGACGGCCAGCCGGTGGCCCCACGCCGGAACCGGCCCGCCGTCGGCGTTCCGGTACAGTTCGCCGATCCGCGTCCGCAGGTACTCCGGTGTGGCCAGGCCGGTCAGCGCGTCCTGACAGGTCTCGCGTCCCCGCCCCGCGTCGGCCCACCCCTCGGCCAGGGCCCGCACCAGTTCGAGGGGCGGGCTCCGCCACCCGGCCAGCGCGGTGAACGCCGCGAGGTCGTCCAGGCTCTGGCCGACCCCCACCCCCGAGCGTGCCCGCGCCTCGCCCAGCCGCCTGCACGGCTCGGCCAGGTCCGTGCCGCGCGTGAAGGCCTCGCACACCGAGTCCACGGCAGGGGTCCACCAGTCGTCCGGGGGGTCCCAGCCCGCCTCCCGGCTCCGCCGCCCCCAGGGGGCGCGCAGGTGCCGGGCGCGGTCCCGCGTCCCGGTATGCGTCTCGGCATCACCCATGGTGTCGCTCCTGATCGTCGGTCCTCCTCAGGTGAGCGGCGGGGGCCCGCGCCCCCGCGACGGGCCTCCGCCGCTCACCGTCACCCCTGATTACCGAGATCGGTGGCGGTCATGACGCGGATGCGGGATATTTTTTTCGAGTACGTGTTCTTCCGGCGCCGAACCAGCGTTCTTCCTGGCTTGTGGCGGGATCTACGAGAGGACGTTCGGTGCCTGACGCCGACAGAAACCACACAGAGGTACTCGTCGGTGACGCTGAGGTCATCAGGCGGGTGCGTGGCGGGGACACCGCCGCCTACGCGACTCTGTACGAGCGGCATGTGGTGTCGGCGCGCGGACTGGCCAGGCAGCTGTTGCGGGGAGAGGCGGAGGCGGAGGACGCCGTCGCCGAGGCGTTCACCCGGGTGCTCAGCGTCATCCAGCGGGGCAAGGGACCCGAGGACTCCTTCCGTCCCTACCTGCTCACCGCGGTGCGCAACGCCGCCTACGACCGGGGGCGGGGGGAGAAGCGCCAGCTCGTCACGGACGACATGGAGAGCTTCGACCCCGGCCAGCCGTTCGTGGATCCGGCGCTGGAGGGACTGGAGCGGTCCCTGATCGCCCGTGCCTTCCTCTCCCTGCCCGAGCGGTGGCAGTCCGTCCTGTGGCACACCGAGATCGAGGGCACCAAGCCGGCCGACGCCGCTCCCCTGCTCGGCATGAACCCCAACGGTGTCGCCGCCCTCGCCTACCGGGCACGGGAGGGGCTCCGGCAGGCCTACCTCCAGATGCACCTGGCGGGCGGCGCCGCCGCGGAGGCGTGCCGTCCCACCCTCGGTCTCCTCGGCGGCTACGTCCGGGGCGGGCTGTCCAAACGGGACACCGCCAAGGTCGACACGCACATGGACGGCTGCGCGGACTGCCGTGAGGTGTACGCGGAGCTGATGGACGTCAACGTCGGCCTGCGCGGGGTCGTTCTCCCGCTCGTGGTCGGCTCCGGTGCGGCGGGCTACCTCGCCCTCACACCGGGAGGCGCCGCCACGGGCGCCTGGTGGGGACGGATGTCGCGCCGCCAACAGCAGGTCACGGCCGGGGGCGCGGCCGCCGCCGGCATGGCGGTCGCCGTCGCTCTCGCCCTGGTCGGCGGGGACCGGCCCATGACCCCGGACGACCCGCCCCCGGTCGCGGCCCCGCAGGGGCAGCCCGCTCCCGCGCCGGGGGAACCCGCGCCGGGCACACCTCCTGACGTTCCTCCCGGCACCCCGCCCGCGGACGCCCCACCTCCCGGCGCGCCTGAGGACCCGGACGAACCGGACGACCCGGACCGCCCCGAGGCTCCGGCCCCGCCGGTGGAGGCGGCCCTGCCGCCGGCGGACGTCCCGGAGGAGGAGGTGCCCGAGGACGCCCCCGCACCGTTGTTCGCGGCGGGTATCGACCCGGTCGGGGCGCTCCTCCCCGGCAGTGACGGGATCATAATCCTGGACGTGCGCAACATCGGAGCGCCCACGGCCGAGGACGTCATCGCGATGATCACCCTGCCGCCCGGGGTCGAGATGGTCTCCTCCGGCGGGGTCGGGAGCTCGGCCCCCACGGCGGGCGGCAACGGGGACTGGAGCTGCTCCTCGGACAGCGGAGGCGGACGGTGCGTGCACCCGCGGATGTCGGCCGGGCAGAACAGCACGCAGTTCCTCGACGTGCGTGTGGACGCCGGAGCCGACGCCGGTGTGCCCGCGTCGGTGACGGTGTCCTCCGGACCCGTGGCCGCCAGTGCGACGGGGGAGCGCGGGGTGACCTCCGAGGGGGTGACCGCGCGCTACGCGACGGCGGGGCGGGTACGGACCGAGAGCGTCGGCAACGCGCTGATGACCTGCGTGGAGCCGGAACCGCACCCGGGCGGGCACTGGCCGTGGCCCTGGCCGGAGTGGCCGGCGGTCCCCGGCGTCCCCGGCCCCGCTCCGGGGACCGGGGTGCTCCCCGACGGGGGTGCCGGTGCCGACGGGCGGGCCGGTGCCGACGGGCGGGCCGACCCGGACGCGGAAGCCGACCTGGGCCGCGCCCCGCGGGAACCGGACCCGGCGGAGCCCGGGGCGGACGTGTCCCCCGAGGAGGACGCGGGCCTCGGGGACCAGGAGGGCGAGGGGGCTCCTGGCGACACCGGCGGGGGGCCGGACGGCGACCTCCCCACGGAACCGGCGGAGGACCCGGAGGAGGGGGCGGCCGAGGATCCGGCGGAGGACGCGGACGGCGGTGACGAGACCGGGCCGGCCCCGGGCCCGTCCCCGGCCCCCGAGGTGGAGCAGGAGACGCAGAGCGGGCCCTGCGCCGAGGCCCGCCTCCGGGAGGGGCGGCACCGTGACAACGACAACTGGGTGATGGCGCCCCTGGACGGCGACCAGGATCCCACCACCACCTCGGCGAGCGCCGCTACCTGGGACCTCCCCGAAGGCGGCACGGTCCGCTGGGCGGGCCTGTACTTCTCTGCGGCGGGCGCCCCCGAGGCCCCCACCGCACGGGTCAAGGGGCCGGGCATGACGGCCTACCGAACCGTGGCCGCCACCGAAACGGAGGTGGCGGACCTGCCCGGATACCCCGCCTACCAGGCGTTCGCCGACGTGACCGGTCTCGTGCGGGCGCAGGGCGGCGGCCAGTGGTGGGTGGGCGACGTGCCGGCCCGGGAGGGCCGGGGCGTGCACGCCGGATGGGGCCTGGTGGTGGTTCTGGAGGATCCCGGCATCGGCTCCTACAACCAGGCAATGGTGCTCGACGACACCGGGGCGGTCTTCCGGAACCACACGGGGATGCCCTTCTCCGTGTCGGGGCTGCTGCCCGCCGCGGTCCCCTCCCGCATCGACGTCGTGGCCTGGGAGGGCGACGCCGATCTGCGGGGGGACACGGTGACGGTGGACGACCGGGCGGTCGCGCCGAGCGGCGGGTACGGGGAGGCGGACAACGCGTTCGCCGCCTCGGCGCGCGGGGCGGTGGGGGACCCTCTCACCTTCGGCACCGACGTCGTTCGATTCGACGCGGTCCTTGGGAGGGAATCGGATATCCGAATCCTCACCGAGCAGGACGCCGTGCTGATGGGAGTCGTGGCGCTGACGGCCCCGATGCGTACCTGATGTCCGGTATTCGCGCCGGGTCCCCAACCTGGCCCGACGGGTCGGGACAGCGCGCCCCGCCCCGGAGGGCCGCCTGTGGGTAGTGGGATCATGACTTTGCGTATTCGCGGAGGGCACGCAAAACGAGACAGACTTGGCTAGGCTGTGCCCCGGTCATGGATATGGCCCCAGAGTCAAAAGGGAAGGGGGCGGTGTCACGTGGACCGCTGCGCGTTGTTCGTTGACGCGGGGTACCTTCTCGCGGACGGCGCGATGGCCGTGCACGGAACCCGCAACCGGGACTCCGTCTCCTGGGACTACTCCGGACTCGTCCAGTTCCTCAACGAGGTCGCACGGGACCGCACCGGTCTCCCGCTCCTGCGTTGCTACTGGTACGAGGCCGTCGCCGACGACCGGCGCTCCCAGGAACAGGACGGCATCGCCGACATCCCCGGCGTCAAGTTCCGAGCCGCGAGGATACGGCCCGGTCGCCGCGAGGGCGTGGAGAACTACGTCCAGCGCGACATCACCACGCTGGCCCGCACCGGTGTCCTGTGCGACGCCGTCCTGGTCAGCGGTGACGAGGACATGGCGTCCGTCGTCGCCGACGTCCAGGACATGGGCGTGCGCGTCACCGTCGTGCACATCTCCGTCGAGGGCAACTGGACCATCTCCCGAGCCCTGCGCCGGGAGTGCGACGACCTCATCGAGATCGGGGCGGGCCATCTGCGCCCGCACGTCAACCTGCTCTCCAGCAGCGGCTCCGCACAGGAGACCGCGGCCAAGACCACCACGCCGTTCGCCAACGGCCGCGCCCGGTCGGCGCCCGAGACCCCGAGGCAGCCCGTCGCGGCGCAGCCCGGGGACGGCAGGGCCGACCCGGGGGGTACCTCCAGCGGGGGCCTGGAGGCGATGTTCGCGGGAACCGGCGGCCAGCCCGTCCCCCAGGGCAGCGCCATGGACCAGCTGCGCGCCATGCGCAGGTCCCTCGCGCAGCAGCGCGGCGGCGACCACCTCGCGGGGCCGGGCGGCGACAGCGGCCAGCAGTCCGGCGGTATCGACGCCAACGGGTTCCCGTCCGGAGGGCAGACCCCGCCCGGCGTGGGGGGCAACGGCTCCTACCCCGGTGCCTCGATGGCCGGGGGCCACCCCGCGCAGAACGGGCAGCAGGGCTACCCCGCCACCGACAACCACCCGTCGATGCGGGGAGTCGACCCGGGGGGCTACGGCCTGCCCGGGAGACCGGTACCCGGTCAGGGGCAGCCGATGACCGGACCCCAGCAGTCCTTCAACGGCACGGGACCCCAGCAGTCCTTCGCCTCGGGCACGGGGGCGCAGCGCTCGTTCGCCCCGGACGGCCAACCCGGCCACGCGCCACCTCCGAGAAACGCGCCGCCCCAGGACCCGCGGCAGGACCCACGCTACGGCGGGGGTGACAGTTCCGGATTCGGGGGAGCGGCTGACGCAAACCCTACCTATGGGACCAGTACGGAAACTGACACCGCTCACCGCGGTGGGGCAGCCTCCCCCTACGGGGGGCCGCCACGTACTGGTCCCGAATCCGCCGGCCGGTTCAGTCCCGGCGGCTACCAGGAATCCCGTCCCAGTCCTGGATATCCCCAACAGACACGCTCCGCCGCGCATACCGTTGACGAAGCGGTGCATGTCGCACACAAGGAAGGGAACGACTTCGCGGAGTCGATCGCTCGCGAGGCGCCCGCCCTGTGGGTGGAGGCCGTACTCGCCCGCAGGCCCAGGATGCCCTCCGATCTGGAGGCGCGCCTGCTCCAGGGCTCCTCGCTGCCGATCGACCACTTGTTGCGTGACGAGGTCCGTGACGGACTGCGCCAGGGGTTCTGGCAGGCCCTGGAACGGGCCAGATCCTGACGGGACGCGGGAGTGCGAGTAGGGGATGGGGGCGAGGCGGTTGACCCACGTGACGACGGCAGAACTCGACCGTTGGGAATTCCACGCTGTCCGGTCCGGTGAGCACGGACGGGTCGCCGCCCAACTGCTGGACCTGGCCAACCGGGTCGACGCCGGAAGCGAGGTCTCACGCGCCGAACTGTTCGTGCGCGCCGGCGAGCAGTGGGAGATCGCCCAGGAGTTCGAGCGCGCCTGCGCGGCCTACCAGCGGGCGATCGACGACGGCGGCGCCACGGTGATCGATGCCCGGGCGCTCAGCGCCGGAGCGCTCCTGCAGCTGGACGAGGTCGACCAGGCCTACGCCCACCTCGCGCGCCTGGAGGGCGAGGAACCGCCCGGACTCCAGACCTTCATCCACGTCGCCGAGGCACTGTACGCGCACGACGACCTGGAGGGCGCCGAACGGTGGGCGACGGTCGGTGCGCGCCGCTTCCTCGACCAGG